>CALGAS010000496.1 GCA_937959175.1 uncultured bacterium
GCGCTCGGTTTCCCAACGCCGGCTCGATTGGCACGGGCCCACCCCTCGCGAACCCTTGATTCCGTGTGTCCTCGGGCTGGAAAAGGGTACAGGCACCTCGCTTCGCTCGGAGCCAGTCCCCTTTTCCATAGAAGCCCCCCGGCGCGAGCCGGGGGGACGGCGGGCTGTTGGGCGATCCCGGCCCCTGGAAACCCGAACCAACGCTCACCGCCGTCGTCGCCTGGCGAGCGTCACGCCGGCGACGCCGATCCCTGCCAGCGCGAGCGTGGCCGGCTCGGGCACCGCCTCCCAGGAGACCGCGTACGGCTGGAGGTTAGCGGCGTCGCCCCAGACCGCTCCGGTCGTGTTGTCGAAGGTGTTGAACGGATACTCGACCCGGAGGCCGTAGAAGCCGGAGCGGGGCAGGGTGAAGGAGAGGTGCTCGGTCGTGTTGTAGAGGCTCTCGGAACTGGCGATCAGGGTCGTGAACGAGTCGCTGCCGTCGAGCTCCCAGATCGAGAGATTGAGATCGGCCTGGGCGACTTCGCCGACTTGCAGCGAGGCATAGTCGAAGAACCGGTTGCGGAGCCAGGTGAGCGTGGTCGTGAAGGTCGTGCCGCCGCGGAGCCACTCCGAGATCACGTAGTCGTTGGAGACGCCGACCTCCGCGTTGCCGTAGTCCCAGCCGGTCTTGACGACGTCGCCGAGGTCGCCCTGGGCCGTGCCGGGCACGTCCGTCTGGCCGTTGACCTGCAGGTCGAAGGTGGTATCGAGATTCATCCGGCCGGTGCCGGCGGCGTAGTCGAGGCCCTGGGTCGTCTGCACGTAGCTCGAGCCGGCCCCGGCGACGACCGTCTGGCCGTTGTCCCAGCCGCTGGTCTTGTCGGCGCCATTGAGCAGGAGCGCCTTGACGACCACGCTCTGCGAGGCGTTGGCATTGCCGGAGAGCGCGGGCAGCGTCTTGGCGGCGCTGGCCACCAGGGCCGCGCCCCCGGCCACGATCGGCGCCGAGAAGCTCGTGCCGCCGATGCTATTGGAGTAGGCGTCGGCCACCGAGCCTTGGTCGACGCCGCCGATGTCCGCGTTGTTGCCGCCGTTTTGGCCGCCGTAGAAGGCCGCGGTCAACGAGTTGCCGGGGGCAGAGATGTCGACCGCCGCCCGGACGCCCGCCACGACCACCGGATTGAACTGGTCGTCGCGGTAGCCGAAGTCCTGAGGCGACCGGCTGCTGAAGTTTGCCACCACGCTGTAGGCATTGGGGCCGTCGAGGGCCCCAACCGTGATCGCGTTGTAGTCGGAGCCGGGGGAGCCGACCGTGTTGGCCGTCGGGCCGCTGTTGCCGGCGCTGGCGACGTAGGTCGTGGCCGGGTTCTGGAAGCAGTAGGCGTCCATCGCGATCGATAACAAATCGTTCCCGGATGTGTCGGTGAAGCCATAACTCGAGTTGACGACATCGGCCACCCCGAAGGTCTGCTCGTAGGGCGTCAGGAAGGAATTGACCGTAAATCCGAAGCTGAGGGCATAGGCGGGGGCATTCCACTGGGAGGCGATGGCGGCGGCCCGCAGGTCGGTGCCGGGAGCGATCCCCTGCTGGCGGATCTCGGGATCGACCACCGTCTGGCGGCCCCCGATCAGCATCGCGGCCCAGGTGGCGTGGCGGTCGTACTTGGCGGCGACCGACGCCCCGCCCCAGGACTGGGCATCGGCGATGAAGTTGGTCGCGGTGGTGGCTACGTGCTGGAGCGTCTCGTGGCCGTTCCAGAAATAGCCCGCCTCGAGATTGCTCGAGATCGTGTTCTGGCCGGTGATCGGGGTCGAGTGATCGTAGTAGCGGTCGGCCCCGAGGAAGGCGTTGAGATCGAAGGTTCCACCACCCACGCTGGTCGTGGCGTCGGCCGACGGGTCGAACTCCGCCGACGGGGCGATCCCGTAGGTCGCGGTGAAGGTCGCCTCAGGATCGAGCTGCCGGATCGCACCTGGCTCTGGCGAGGCAGCGAGGGCCCAGGTCGAGGTAATCGCCGCCAGCAGCGGCCACGCCCACCGTACGAACCTCGGCTGCTGAGTCCGTGTCGACACACCGTCCCCCAAACCGGTCCCCTGGTGGTGTCCAGAGAATCCCTCCCAACTGGAAATCCGCCGCCCAACGCGGTGGCCGCTCGCTGCCCAACGCCAGCATGAGGCCCTGTCCGCAAACAGCCCGCGATCAGCCCATCATCAAGACGGCCATCGCGATCGCCGCGGCACCGATGCCGACTGGCAGCGACACGAGCCCCCGCTTCACGTTCGGCAGCGAGAGTGCCTGCGGCCGCTGGTCGGCCGGGAGCGCGAGAAGTTTCGCCAGGTCTTCCAGCGAGATCGGCTGCTGGAGGATCGCATCGACGTCGAGGGACGCGGCCTCCACCCCGTCGGTTGCATCGACCATGGCAACCGCACCGGTTCCCCAGTCGACATCGAGCGAGTTAAGCAGGTCGACGAAATCGTGGCCCGACATGTCGTCGAGTTCCTCAGCCACGAGCCAGGCATCGACTGGCCTGCGGCGGGCGATGCGAAGGGCGTCGCTGCCGCTTGATCGGAGGTGGAGGTTGAGCCGGCCCTCGCGGGCCTCCGCCGCCAACGCACCATAGGCGTCAAAACGCGGGTCAACAACGATCACACTCGGGATGATCGGGCTGCGTTCGTGTGTCTTCATCTCGGCCATTCGTTCAATCCTCATAGAATCCGGCGGAACTTTTTGCCGCGTCTAGGGTGCATCTCGGGACGTTGTCCACCTGTTTTGAGCTCTTCCGTGGCAGACCTTCAAGCCTCTGGAGCCACGGTTTCATTCGTCCGGCAGGTCGTTGACCGGGCGGCCTGAATCATGTCGAGGGCAATGGGCCGAGTGAGATAGCCGGCGACCCCCGCAATCAGGGCCCGCTGCTCCTCCTCGATCGAGTAGGTGTCAGCCATGACAAAGATCCCGCTCCGCAGTCCTTGGCCAAGCTGATTCAAAGAGATGGTGGCGCCGCCGCGAAGCGGATCGACGCTGCCCTGCTGGACATGCGGCGAGAGCATGTCAAGCATGTCGAAGCCCGACATATCAGGCAGATCACCCGCCACGAGCCAGCAATCTGCTCGGAAGCGTCGAGCCAGACGGATCGCCGAACGCCCATCAACGCAGAAGTGAAGGCCGATCTCACCCCGCTGAGCTGCTTCCACAAAATCGCCATATCGATCGCAGTCGGCGTCGACGATCACGATTTCATGGAGCTTGGCTCGCGGAGGCCGAGCCGCCCGGACCTGCTCAGCCCGGACCGTATCGGTATCAAATCGAGGTTTCGTGCTCATGAGCTGATTCCTTCTAAAGAGCCGGCTTGCAGCCGACGGTCAAATGATCTTCATCCGCGTCATGTGGAGTGGATTGTGAAAGCGTTCCTCACCGGAGGTCGGCCCAGGCAGCACCCGTCGCAGTTCCTGTCGGACGAGCCGGCACCGGCGTGACAGCCGACAGAGGAGTCCGCGTCCAGGCCGCAGCCGGACTGGCACCGACCGACCTGCCGGACATCGGGCGTGCAGAACTTGCAGGACGCGGCTGAAGGTCAGCCACGAGCAACGGGAGAACCGTCTTGGAGTTGGCGAAGAGTTCACCGCCGCGATACGACGCGGCCCGGTCACGGGCGGGCACCGACTGGCGGGCCATGGTCGACGTGGCGCTGGTGCGAGCGCGGGCAGCGGGAATCACGACGGCCGAACTCCTGATGGACGTCTGCGACAGGTCGCTCTGGATGGCAAATCCACTGACGATGCTCCCTCGCGCCGGCAGCTGGAATGCGTCAGCCGCCTGCACGGCAGAAGCCTGAAGACCAGCGGCAGCGACCACGGCGGTCAGCGAAACACCGAGCCAGCGGCTCCCGGCGAAAAATCGATCGATAGACATGAAAGCCCCCTGAAATGTCGATCTGAAGAAATGAAGAAAAGAAGCGAAAGACGTGAACGATTGAGGGAAAAACCAGTGAGGCGGCGGGGCACGGCCAACGACCGCCCCCGTTTCGGCGTCAGCCGACCACCACCACAAACACGGCGGACACCGCCAGCAGGCAGCTCATCGCGAGGGACGAAAGAACCCGAACGGACGGCAGAAACTGCTGGTGAGAAGTCATGACCTGATTCCTTGCTGGGTGGACTTGATGGGTGAACGTTGATGCTTGGGATGAAGGACTCGACACAGATTCCGGCGGCCTCTCACAACAGCGAGACGACCGACAGAAAAAACACAATGGGCATGGCACAGAAGAGGACGTCGACCTGCGTCAACGACCAGCCTCGCCGTGCGGACCCCGCTGCCGACAACCGGCTCATGAGCGAACTCCTTGGACTTGGCTTGCAGGCAATCACCATCGACCCCGGCGGGCAGAACGCTTCCGGCCCGCACCGCGGTCTCACGACTCAGTTCCAGCCCCGATGGGGGACTGGGGCGATTCGCACCAGTGCTCCTCGCCACCTTTTCTCCATGCACACCCCGTGCCAAAGGTCGCCTGTAGAAGTGACAAATCGTCAGCCAGTGCCATAAGTCGATGCTGGGTAAAGGCTTAGGTCGAAAAAAACGCCTGGTCGAAGGGCCCCAAAAAAGGCACACCCCCTAAAGGTGGTGGAGCGAATCGCTCCACCCAGGTGGTCGCTGGCGACCAGGGGTGGAGCGATTCGCTCCACCCGGACCCCCCAGAGGTGGTGATTGGTGGCGGAGAGGCCAGGAGGACCGGGCAGACCAGGGGTGGCCTGGCAAGCCGGGCGGCTCAGGCGGCGGTGAGAGCCTGCGTGACCAGGGCGGGATCGACGTCAGGAACGAGTTCCACCGCTCCGATCCGGCTGGGGAGAACGAACCGCAGCCGGCCCCCGACCGTTTTCTTGTCGCGGGCCATGATCGCCAGCAGGTTTTCCGGGGCGAAGGCATGGCCCTGGGGAGCTTCCGTGGGGAGGCCCATGCGGCCGAGGAGCCGATCCTGGCGACCCACCACCTCCCCGGGGAGCCGATCCAGGATGGCAGCCAGCCGGGCGGCCCGGGCCATGCCGATCGCGACCGCCTCGCCGTGGAGCAAAACGCCGTATCCGGCGGCTGTTTCGTAGGCGTGGCCGAAGGTGTGGCCGTAGTTCAGGACCGCCCGCAGGCCGGTGATTTCCCGCTCATCCTGCTCGACAACCTGCGCCTTGAGGGCGGCCGATCGCTCGACGGCCACCGCGAGGAGATCACCCTGTCGGGCGGCCAGGAGGGCAGCGTGCTCCTCGAGCCACTCGAAAAAAGTGGCGTCCAGGATCATCCCATACTTCACAACCTCGGCGAGACCGCTGAGAAACTCCCGCTCTGGCAGGGTCTCGAGCGTCTCGATGTCTGCAATCACACCCCGCGGCTGCCAGAAGGCTCCCACAAGATTTTTCCCGCCCGTCAGGTTGATCCCGGTTTTCCCGCCGATCGCGCTGTCGACCTGGGCGACCAGCGTGGTCGCGACGTGCCAGAGCGGCAGCCCCCTGGCAAAGGTCGCCGCCACGAATCCGGCCAGATCCCCGACAACGCCGCCGCCCACGGCCACGACGTGGGTCGCCCGATCGACCGC
>CALGAS010000497.1 GCA_937959175.1 uncultured bacterium
GCCCAACGGCCCGCCGTCCCCCCGGCTCGCGCCGGGGGGCTTCTATGGGAAGGTGTTGATCAGGCCCGGGCCCACTTGGCGAGCTTGCGGTCGAGGGTCGATCGCTCGATGCCGAGGATCGCGGCGGCTTTGGTCTTGTTGCCGCCGACCGCTTCGAGCGTCTCCATCACGTGCCGCCGCTCCATCTCCTCGATCGTCGTCGGCACGAAGGTGCCCTGGCGGGCGGCCGGGGCCTTGCCGGTGTCGCCCGGCGTCGCCAGCTGCGAGAGCGCCATGTCGTGGGCCTCGATCCACTCGCCCTGGGCCAGCACGACCGCCCGTTCGATCACGTTTCGCAGCTCGCGGATGTTGCCCGGCCAGTGGTAGGCCCGCAGCGCCTCGAGTGCTTCGGGCGAGAAGCCCTTGATCGTCCGGCCCGTCTCGGCGGCGAAGCGGGTGAGGAAGTGGGTTGCGATCGCCTCGATGTCTTCCGGGCGGCGGCGGAGCGGGGGCACGATGATCTCAACCACCTTGAGCCGGAAGTAGAGGTCGCGACGGAAGTCGCCGCCGGCCACCGCCTCCTCGAGATTGCGGTTGGTCGCGGCCACCACCCGGACGTCGACGTTGACCCGGTTGGAGCCGCCGACCCGCTCGAAGGGATGTCCCTCGAGCACCCGCAGGAACTTCGCCTGGATCGCCGGGCTCATCTCGCCGATCTCGTCGAGCACGAGCGTGCCCTTGTGGGCCGCCTCGAACTTGCCGATCTTCTTTTCGGTTGCCCCGGTGAAGGCGCCCTTCTCGTGACCAAAGAGCTCGCTTTCCAGGAGCGTCTCGGAGAGGGCGGCGCAGTTGAGGCAGATGAAGGGGCCGCCTCGGCGGTCGCTCGCCTCGTGGATCGCCCGGGCGACGAGCTCCTTGCCCGAGCCGCTCTCGCCCCGCACGAGCACCGTCGCCTTCGTCTTGGCGACCCGTTCGATCTGGCCGACGATCCCCTGGAGGGCAGCGCTCGAGCCGACCATCCGGGGCGTCTCCTCGCCGAGCCGCCGCCGGAGCCGCTGGTTTTCATCGGCGGCTGTCGCCAGCCGGCTGGAGAGGGCCTCGCGGGCCGAGAGGTTGTCGATCGCGACGCCGAGGGCATCGCAGACGGCCATCACGAACTCGAGGTCGTCGGGTGTCGCCTCGCGGTCGCCCTGCTCGAGTTCGAGGTGCATCACGCCCACGGCCTTGCCCTGCGAGCGGATCGGCGCTGAGATCGTGGCCGCCGTTCCGCCGCCGGTGCCGCCGGCCGGTGCCGCCGCAAGGAGGGCCTCGTCGGTACCTAGGACCGTGGCCACGATGCCGGCGGGGTAGGGGAGGGGCCAGGGATCGGGCACGGCCGCCACCGGCGAGAGCGGACCGCCCTGCTCGCCGGCGGCCGGCTCGGCATCGAATCGTTCTGGAAGGAGGACGACGCCGCGAGCGGCCGCCGTGTCAGCGAGCGCCGAGGTGAGCGCGAGGTCGGAGACCTCGGCGAGATCGGCCGCCCGGCCGAGGGCGAACGCCAACCGGCAGAGCTCCGCCGCCGCCCGGCCGACGCGGGGTGCCGAGCCGGCCTGAGCGCTGATGTCGTCGAGGAGCCGGCTGCGGGTGCGGCGATGGGTGATCGAGGCATGCCAGGCCTCGAGGTCGGCGGGCATTTCCCCGGTGGCGGCCGCAGCCTCGAGCGTGCCGCCTGCCGCGGTCTCGGAGGTCGGAGGGCTCTCGCTGTAGATGACTTCGGCCAGGCCAATGCCAATCAGATCGCCCGCTCGCAACGGACGGTCGCCGACGAATCGCTCGCCGCAGAGAAGCGTGCCGTTTCGGCTCTCGAGGTCCCGCACCATCCAGCCGCCGGAGGTCGGGAAGATCTCCGCGTGAAATCGGCTTGCCCGCTCATCGTGGATCACGATCCGGTTGCTCGGGGCCCGGCCGAGCGTGATTCGCTGGCCCGGCGTCAGCGGGATGACCTGCACCCCGGTAACGGGATCCTGGACGCGAAGAAACTGGGTCGGGCCGGCGGTCGTCATGAAGAAGCCGATAATCCTGAACGGAGGGCCCCGGGCGGGGAAAACAGCCTGTTTTGCGAGCGGAATCGGGTTTGCCGCGTTGGCGAGCCCCGACTAGCATCTCTGCTATTGTCCGCAGGCCTTTTCCGCGTCGCAACGAGGGTTTTTCATGGCTCGCTTTCGGACGGCTTTTCCCGCTCTGGTTCTCGCCTGCGGGCTCGGTTTCCTGGTGTCGGGGCAGGCCCGCGGCCAGTTCGGCGGCGGATTTGGCAACCAGGCCGTCGGCGGGATCTCGATCGACGCCGAAGGGATTGTCAAAAACCTCGCCCCCGAGGCTGTCGAAGCCCTCGCGGCCGAACGACGAGCGGCCCTCGGTGATGGCGACGGCGGGGCCTGCGATCTTCGGAAGATCTCGCTGGCCGATGTCATCAAGGCGGTCGAGGCGGCTCGCGACGGCGACACCCGGCTGCCCGCTGAGGTGCTCTTTCTCGGTGGCCTCGAGCGGATCACCCACGTCTTCGTCGATCCGGAAGGCAACGACATCATCCTGGCCGGGCCTGCTGACGGAATGGCCGTTGACGCCGGCGGCACGGTTGTCGGGGCGAAGAGCCGTCGGCCGCTGCTGCAACTGGAGGACTTGATCGTTGCCCTCCGGGCGATCGATGCCGCCCGGCAGGGAGGCATCCTCTGCTCGATCGATCCGACGCCCGAAGGCATCCGCACGCTGCAGGCGTTCCTCTCCCGGCAGCGGACGATCGGCAACCCACAGCAGACCTTCCGCCGCATTGAAGAGGCTGTCGGCCCGCAGAAGGTCACCGTCGGCGGCGTGCCTGGCGACAGTCGCTTCGCCCGGGTGTTGGTCGCTGCTGACTATCGCATGAAGCGGATCGGGATGGGGCTCGAAGAGTCGGGCGTCGCCGGGCTGCCGAGTTATCTCGCGATGGTGCCGGCCGGTGGCCGGGCGGCAGCGCTGCCCCGCTTCTGGCTGGAGGCGGAGTATGAGCCGATCGCCCGCGACCCCGATGAGCTCGCCTGGAAGCTCGGCGACCGCCGGATGAAGTGCCTGACCGAGAGCGACGTAGCCGGTCGGGACGGCGTGCAGCGTGGCGCGGCCGGCCAGGATCGGATCGCCGCGAAGTGGTGCGAGGCGATGACCGAACAGTACGACGCCCTGGCGGCCAAGCAGCCGGTCTTCGCTGAACTGGTCAACTGCGTCGATCTGGCGGTCGTGGCCGCACTGATTCGGGGCCGCCAGCTCGATAGGCGAGCCGGCCTCGACCTCGAGCCGCTGCTCGACGCTGAGCGGCTGCCATTGCCGACGTACGAGGTGCCCGCCAGCGTGCCGACGGTGGCCTCGGGGCTCAAGAAGGGCCGCACCTGGGTGCTCTCGGCATCCGGCGGCGTGCAGTTTCAGCCCTGGCAGTTCGCGGCGACGACCCGGGAGGATGCCGATCTCGACTCCGCGCGGGCGACCGCGCTGGCCGGCCGGCCGGAAGCGGGCTGGTTCTGGGAGTAGGTCGGGTTGGTGGGGGCCGGGATCGCCCAACGGCCTGCCCGGCGGCCTGCCCGGCGGGATCCCGAGGTCGGTTGGTGGTGATCGCGGATTGGGCGTGTTGGTGGGGAACGGTTGCTCGGACTGCCGGGGGCCGGGAAGAGCCCAACGGCCCGCCGTCCCCCCGGCTCGCGCCGGGGGGCTTCTATTGAAAAGGGGACTGGCTCCGAGCGCAGCGAGGTGCCTGTACCCTTTTCCAATGATCAGCGCTGGTCCACCCAGGCGGCCCAGGCGATCGGCTGGACGTCGTCGGCGGCGGTCGGGAAGTGTTCGTCGACCCAACCCCTGGCGGCGAGTGAGGCGAGATTGCCGCCGGCCTCAAGCGGCGGCGGCACACTCTTGACCAGCAGCAGGCCGCGGCTGCCGCGGCGGGCCGCCGTCGCCGCGATCGAGTCGCTCGTGACGTGCCAGCCGACCGGGAGGTCACCGCCAGCCCCGCTCGAGGCCAGCCATCGTGCCGCGTCGAGGATGCCGCCGGCCGGGCCGGGGCTGGTCACGACTGGCAGCCTGCAGGCATCGGCGACGAGGCTGGCGGTCAGCGACATGGCCTCGATTGCCAGGCGGTGCATCAGCGCGGCCGGCCGCGGGCTGGCCGCGTCGATCGCTCGCAGGCCGTCGACCAGCCCGCCGCCGCCGACCACGACCAGCGGCCGGGTGGAGTCGGCCAGGAGGGCGGCGACCGCCGCAGGCCAGTCGGGCATGGCGAGCAGGCTGCCGCCGAGTTTGATGACCAGCGGGGTCGCTGACGGCAACGCCTCCTGACCCCGGATGATGCCCCGCTGCCAGCGCCGGTTCATCTGACCGCCCCCAGGAAATGGCGGGCCAGCCGTGATCGCCAGGTCCGGCGACAGCAAGCGTTTCCGCTCATCCGACCGCCTCCCGGACAAGGCGGGCCAGGGCATGGGCGGGCGCGGCCCGGGCCACATTCGGGCCGAGTTCAGCAGCGAGGTCGTGTCGCTCGAGATCCCAGTCGACGGCCCGGAGGGCCCGCTCGGCCAGCGGGCCGCCGTGGCCGGAAATCACCATGGCGTCGGGCCGGCTGCCCACGGCACGAAAGACCCGCCGCACGCCTCGGGCCACCTGGGCGGCCTGGCGATCGGCGATCCATTCGGCGGCGGTGATCGCATCGGCAGCGGTGAACCCCTCGGGATCAAGCAGCATCGTGCGGGCGAGCCGCACGCGGGCTGCTGCGGACGTGGCCGGGCCGCCATCGGCGGTGTCGCGGTCGGCGGCGTCTTCCCCGACCCCGCCGAGCAGCAGCCAGGCGTCCCGGGAGTCGGCAAAGCGTTCGCTCGCGACGGGTCGCCACCGCCCGCGATGTGGCAGCCGCCGGACGATCGCCGCGACGGGAGTCCGCTCGAGGCCGGTGTAGACCAGCTCGCGAGAGAGCATCCGACCGGCATCGTCGTGGGCCAGCGGAGCAGGCCGGCCGTCCTGGAGGGGCACGATGTCGGTCGTGGTCGAGCCAATGTCGAGCAGCATGCCCCGGCCGGCAGGCAGGAGCGAGGCGGCGAGGCGGGCGAGGATGTGCCAGTTGGAAGCGGCCGCCAGACGCCAGTGGCCCGCCGCTTCGGAGGCGGGGATGAGTCGGCCGTCGACGAGGTAGACGCCGGGCGGCTCGAGGCAGCCGAGGGCGGCGGCGGCGGCGGTGAGCGACTCGGCAATGTGGGCGACGCCCTCCGCCCGGCTGGCGTAGCAGTCGCAGATCTCGCCGGTCATCGTGGCTACGATCCGGCGAGGCTGCCGGTCGGCCACGAGCGACGTCAGGGCTGCCGGAAGTTCCCGCCATCGCTGCCAGAGCGGAAACGGAACGCTCACTGCCCAGCCGAGCCCGTCGGCCGCCTTGAGGTTGGCCCCGCCGATGTCGAGGGCGACGAGCTCACTGGCAGGCGGCATGGGGCGGCTCGTGGGGCGAGGCGACGGTGGGAATCTGGAAGCGGCCGCGAGCGGGCCGCTCCGACGGGGCTGCCAGCGTCGGCCGCCGGCCGTTCGCCGCTTCGATCATCGCCGCCACCAGGCTGCCGGGAAAGAGCCGGGTGAGACCGGCAAAGGAACTGGTCAGACGGGGATTGATTTCGAGGACGCGGTCATCGCGGCCGTCGGCCCGGCTGCCGAGGATCAGATCGATGCCGAGCCAGCCGCCATCGGCGGCCACGGCGGCAGCTGCCCGTCGAGCGAGGCTGACCGCCCGGGCGGCAGCAGCTGAGTCAGTGAGCGGCTCGCCGCCGAGGTAGCGGGGGGCATCGCCGGCAGCGAATCGCTGCAGCATCGGGGGCAGGGCGAGCAACGCCTCCGGCCCGCAAATCAGCGAGACCCCGACCGCAGTGCCGACGACGAGCGGCTCGACCCGGGTCGGCACATCGGCAGCGGACGCGGCGGGCTCACGGAGGATCGCCAGCGATTCGCAGCCGCAGCCACCGCGGGCCTTGCGGACTGCCGGCAGGCGGAAGCCGCGGGGCAGCAGCTCGCCGGACGCAAGCGAGCGGCCGGGGGGGACCGGGATGCCCCGGCCCGCCAGCCGATCGATCGTCGCCTGCTTGTCGGCGGCGAGCTCGATCACGTGGTCTGCCGGGGCAAGCAGGCGGCCGCCCGCTTGTCGAACGACCCGCGCCCGGTCGAGCAGGATGCCGTCACTTTCAGGCGCGACGATGATCGTCCAGTCGGCTGCCCGGGCCTCAGCGGCCAGCGGTCCACGGTCGTCATCGCCCACGACCATGATCCGGCGGACGCGGGGGGGCAGATCAAGCGAGGCATCAGCGGCCTGGAGCACCGCGATCTCGAGATCGGTC
>CALGAS010000498.1 GCA_937959175.1 uncultured bacterium
GGGGAACTCGGCCCAGACGCTGCGACTGCGGTCGCGGCCCGAGGCGAGCCAGAGAAACTCGGCATCGCTGCCATCGGCGGTGAAGTCGAGAGGCAGGGGTTCCTCGCGGCCCCCGCCGCCGCCCAGCGGCAGCTGGCCAGGCCGCCGAAACTCGACCGGGAAGAGCCCCCGCAGCGGCGTCGCCCGAGGATCGCCCAGCCAGTCGTCCATGTGGATGCCGCCGGCGAAGAAAACCAGCCCGCCGCTCTCGCGGGCGACCCAGCGTTCGAGACGGGTCCAGTCGACCGGGTCGAGCGCTCCCCAGTCGTAATCGATCGCCACCACCGCGTCGTAGGCGGCCAGCGCCTCATCCGACGGTGGAAAAGCATCGAGGATCCGGCGGGCGTCCTGGGAAATGCCGGACGTCGCGGTTCCGAGCAGGACATCGACCTCGAAACTCGCGTCGCGATGGAGCACGTTTCTGAGAAACTGGTACTCGCGGCTGGGGCCGCCAGCCATCAGCAAGACCCGCGTAACGCGATCGACCACCTCGACGGCGACCGTCTGGCTGTCATCGTCGGTGTTGCGATCGGGCGTGGCTGGGACGACGCGGATCGAGAGGCTGCGGCTGCCGGCCGCAGTCAGCCCCGGCACGTCGAAACGGATCGCCACGAGCTCGCCGTCGGCCGCCAGTCGAGCCTCGCGGGTGTCGATCAGGCGACCCTCGCCGGGCCGGCCGGGGCCGCCGGGCGGACTGGCTGTCTCCCGCAGTTCCACGGCGACCCGTTCGCCCTCTCGGCCCTGGGCCTGGAGGTAGGCGGTGACGGTGAAGGTGTCGCCGGGGAAGACCCTGGCAGGGGCGATCATGTCGGCGATGCGGACGTTGGCCGGGAGCGTCTCGCTGCCGATGCCGACCGCCAGCGTTGCCACCTCGGCCGCGGCCAGCCGATCGGCGATGCTCAGCGGATCGATCCCCGCGTTGTTGCCGCCGTCAGTGAGCACGACGACACCTGCCAGCACGCTGGCCGGCTCTCGTTCGACCGCCTTGGCGAGGGCCTCGCCCAGGCGGGTCTCGAAGCCGCGGGCCACGGTGGCCGCCTGCCAGTCGAGCGGTTGGCCGCCATCGGCGGCGGGCGGCGTGTCGCCCTGCCCTGTCCGTGGCATGACCGTCAGCGGCTCGGCATCGACATCAAATCGCCACACCGAGACCTCATGCCGCCGCTGGAGGGCGGGCAGCAGGCCGCCCTCGGTGAGGATGTCCCGGGCCCGCTCGACCCGGCTGGCCTGGCCCTCGCCTGTCGCGGCCGGCAGCGACATGCTGCCGCTGGTGTCGATCAGCACGGCCACTCGCGAGGGCATCACGACCTCATGTTCGGCGATCCGCTGGAGATCGAGGCAGGCGATCACGACCGCCGCCACCGTCAGCAGCCGCAGCGTCGCCAGCAGCCAGCGGAGCGGGCGGGCCAGTTCGGCGGTGTCGCGGCGGTTGATCGTGATCACGAAGACCGTCAGGACAACCGCTGCGGCCGCCGCTGCCGGCGGCTGCCACCAGGCATCGAAGCCCTCCACCAGCCGGCTGACGATTCGGTGCTCGACCGCGGCGGCAAACAGCGTCTGGGAGGGAGGCGGAGGCATGGCGACGACGGCTTTCGAATCGGGACGTGGCGGCGTGCCGATGCAGCCTACCGCCGGGGGATGCTGCGGCGGGCGGAACGTACCGGGTGGTAGCTGGCGGCCAGGGCGGCGAACTGTTCGAGGGCCAGCACTCCCAGCAGGCCGACGAGCAGCGGCATGGCCAGCGGCACGCCCGCCAGCCCGCTGTCGCCCGGTGCCAGGCCGGCGGCGGTGTCGTAGCGGAAGTCGATGCCCGCCAACTGGCGGTCGAGTTGCTCGCGGCCGGCCGGCTCCAGCAGGCCCTCCTCGGGGTTGACGTTGACGGCGACCAGTTTCTCCCGCTCACTGCCGTCGGCCCTGCGCCAGCGGGCGGCGTAGCCGCCGGGAACGCGAGTGGGCAGGCGGGCCTCCAGGCCGCCGTCGGGCCGTGCCAGGGCTGTCTGCCGCACCAGGGCCGCATCGGGCGGCACCAGGAAATCGACTTCGATCTCGTCGCGGCCGGGCAGCAGCGGCACGGTCAGCTCACGGCCGACCGTCAGGCTCGCTACCTGCCGCCGCCGGCGAGCGAGATGGTTTTGCAACTCCAGCATCACGACGACCCAACTCGGGTTGCCGCGGGCCCAGGTGTTCCAGATCGGCGCGGCTGTCGACAGCACCACCGCGACCAGGCCGTCTCCGAAGGGCTTCTCCAGGATCAGCGGCCGGCCGTCCCGCAGGGAGAGGAGCCGTCGCAGCCCCGGGGCCGCCGCCTCGTCGAAGGTCCGCTCGACCGCCATCACCCGTTCCACCCGAACCATGTCGAGCAGCGGGTTGCGGCGGCCGGCCAAGACCGTCACGACGGGGTGGTCTTCGGCCACCAGGTCGGGCACGCGATCTCCGCCCGGTGCCGGGAGGATCTCGACGTCGCCCGCCAGCGGCACGGGAAAGAGGCCATCGCCGGCCCGATGGAGATCTCGGGTGATCAGGGCGGCCTCGGTGCGGGGGCCGGTGAAGAAGACCACGCCGCCGCCGGCCGCGGCATGCTGCTCGAGCGCGGTGACCGCCGTCGCTTCGAACCGCTCGACATCGAGCAGCCAGAGGCAGTCGTAGGGCTCGAGGTCGATGGCCCCCAGGCTGCTGGCCGGCACGATGCGGGGCCGCAGACCGGTGGCCGCGGCGCCGCCCGGCGCCAGGGCATTGGCAACGTAGAAGGCATCGCTGCCGGCGGAGCCTGCGGCCGGATCATCGCTGACCACGAGGACGTCGATCTGGTCGACCACATCGATCACGCAGCTGCGGTCGTTGTCGGCCGCCAGCCGGTCGTTCGGCAGCCTCGCGGTCACGAGATGATCGCCTCTCGTCTGAAAGCGGGCATCGAAGCGAGCCGTGGCCGTGCCGCCGGCGGGGATCGCCGCGATTCGCAGCCCCGGCCGAGTGCCATCATCTTCGCGGAGGCTCACGCGAACATCGCGGACCTCCGTGTCGCCGTCGTTGCGAATCGCCAGTTCGATCGGTACCCGCACGCCCACTGCCGGCACGCCGCCGACGGCCTCGAGGCGGGTCACCGCCAGGTTGCCGGCCGTCGCGGCGGGCTCGGCGGCGTCGATCAACCGGATTCCCACCCCGGCCTCGGCCAGTCTCCGGAGGCCGTCGGCGGCCTCTTCGTCCTGCCAGTCGCAGCGGCGAAAGTCGCTGATCAGCCAGAGCGTGCAGGGGCCGTCGGCCGCGGCGGCCGCAGCGGCGGCCCGCTCGAGCGGTTCCCGCGGCTTTGTCGCCAGCCATGAGCAGGGCAGACTGCCCACTCGGTCGCGAATCTGCTGCCGCGTTGCCGGATCGACCGTGGTCGCCGGGATGGCGAGTTCGCCCCGGGTCAGTTCGGAGAACAATCCGACGGCCAGCGTCTCGGCCTCGCTGCCGACGGTGCCGGCGAGGATGGCGTCGGCCGCTTCGAGGCCGCGATCGAAGGCGGTCTGCCGATCGCCCCCCCCCGGCTCGCTCGCCGCGGTGTCGCCCATCGAATAGCTGTCATCGATCAACACCAGATGCATCCCGCCGCCGCCGAACAGCCCGCCGGGGGCAGCCTGCCAGCGGGGCTGGGCCAGGGCCACCACCAGCCCGGCCACGGCGACAGTCCGCAGGAGGAGCAGCAGCAGCTGCCGGAGCAGGACGCGGCTGCGGTATTTCTTCTGGCTGGCCAGCAGAAACTCCATCGCCGCCCAGGGCACCCGGCGATGCCGCAGCAGGTTGATCAGGTGGATCACCAGCGGCGCCGCGGCCAGCGGCAGGCCCCACCAGAAGAGTGTCGTGAAGTCGAAGGCAGGCATGGGGTCGGGGGCGTTCGCGATATCGATGCGGGATTCACAGCCTGCACACCGGCAACGCTCGCATTGGTCTCCAGTCGGCTACACGGCCAGTCTCATCCGTCGGGCGAGGAACCGCACCAGCGGCAGCTCCGGCGGGTCGCTCGTGCGGATCAGCTCGTAGTCGGCCTTGACGCCGGCCGCCTGCCGACGGACGTCGGCGAGGAAGGCCTCGAGGGCCTCCAGGTAGCCGGCCCGCAGGCCGCGGGGATTGCAGGCGAGATGGCTCGGCAGCTCGAGCCCTTCAAACCGCGTCGGACCCTCGAAGGGGAAGTCGAGTTCGTCATCGTCCATCACCTGGAGGATCGCCAGATCATGGCCACGCTGCCGCAGGAGCCGCAGGCCTTCGAGAAGGCCGTCGCGGTCGCCAAGCAGATCGGAGATGACCACCACCACGCCCCGCCGGGGCAGTTGCTCGGCGGCCCGCCGCAGGATTCCGCGGAAGTCGGTCTCGCCGGCGTTGCGGGGTGTTTCGAGGGCGGCGCAGAGTTCGGCAAGCTGGGTCCGCCGGTTGCGGGCCGGCACAGTGGCCCGCAGCCGCTCGTCGAAAACGCCGCAGCCGGCCGCATCGCCGTGCGAGAGCGCCAGCCAGGCCAGGCTGGCGGCCAGGGTCGCCGCCTGTTGATACTTGGTGGGGCGACCCGCGGCGGTCGGCTGATAGTCCATGCTGGCCGATCCATCGACGAGCAGCGTCAGCCGGAGACTCGTCTCCTCCTCGTATTCCTTGACCGAGAGCCGGTCCTGCCGGGCCCAGACCTTCCAGTCGACCCGACGCAGATCGTCGCCCCGCACATAGGGGCGGTGCTGAAGAAACTCGACGCTCTGCCCCTTGTAGGGGCTCTTGTGGAGTCCGGCCAGGACGCCCTCGACCACGCCCCGGGCGCGAAGTTCGAGCCGGGCGATCCGGGAGACCGTCTCGGGTCGCAGGGTCTGCCCCGACTCAGGACGCGAAAATCGTCTGAAACCGCGGATCACGGGCGAGTGCATCCTCGTGCGTGGGGGTGCCATCGACGATCCGCTCGATGATGGCGTCGGGCGTCACGCCCTCGCTCTCGGCCGCGAAGCCGACCACGATCCGGTGGCGGAGCACCGGGGCGGCGAGGGCCCGCAGGTCGTCGGCCGCCACATGGCTGCGGCCCTGGAGAACTGCTCGGGCCTTTGCCCCGACGATCAGAAACTGGACGGCCCGCGGGCCGGCTCCCCAGACCAACTGGTCGGAGACGAAGTCGGGCACGCCCGGCTCGCCGGTGCGGGTCTGCCGGACGACGGCCAGGGCGTAGCGGACGAGATGGTCGCTGATCGGCACTTCCCGCACCCGCTGCTGGAGCGTCACGATCTCGGCCGCCGAGAGCACCGGCCGGGCCTCGTCGGCGGGAAGGCCGGTCGTCCGTCGGGCGATCTCGAACTCCTCGTCGAAGGAGGGATAGCGGACGAACACCTTGAACATGAACCGGTCCTGCTGGGCCTCGGGCAGCGGATAGGTGCCCTCCTGCTCGATCGGGTTCTGCGTGGCCAGGACGAAGAACGGGTCGACGAGGGCGTGTCGCGTGCGGCCCACGCTCACCTGCCGCTCCTGCATCGCCTCGAGCAGCGCCGCCTGCGTCTTGGGGGGCGTCCGGTTGATCTCGTCGGCCAGCACGACGTTGGCAAACAGCGGGCCTTCCAGGAACCGCAGCTGCCGCTGGCCCGTGGCCCGGTCCTCCTCGAGCACGTCGGTGCCCACGATGTCGGCCGGCATCAGGTCGGGGGTGAACTGGATCCGCGAGAAGGAGAGGTCGAGGCTGCGGGCCAGGGTGCTGACCAGGAGCGTCTTGGCGAGCCCCGGCACGCCCTCCAGCAGGCAGTGGCCCCGGCTGAAGAGACTGATCAGCAGTTGCTCGATCACGTCCTCCTGTCCCACGATCACGCGGGAGAGCTGCTCGAGAATCGCGTCGTGGGCGGCGTGCAGCCGGTCGATGGTGGAAGCGGCCATGCGGGCTCCGGAGGTCAGCGTTGGAAGATGGGCAGCATGCCCTTTTCCAGCTGGAGGATCGTCAGGTTGGTGGCAGTTGTGTAGACCGGGCCGAGGTAGCCCTGGCGCCAGGAGGTCCCGTCTCGGCCGCGGCGGGCCTCGCCGATGAGCCGGCGTTCGATTCGCTCGCGATAGGCCTGCCATTTCTCGCCCCCCTCACGATACATCACCTGGGCGTAATAGAAATGGGCGTAGTGCCAGTGGCCGAAACTGTTGTTGTCGATGCTGCCGAGGTGTTTCTCGGCGTAGGCGAGCATCCGGGGCACGTGCGTGTCGTCTTCCTCGCCGGCATTGAACAGACACGCGATCGCTGCCGCCGAGATGGCCGGTCGGCCGCCGCCTCCCGTGGAACTGTATTGAACGCCGCCAGCAGGCAGCGTGCAGGCGTGGAT
>CALGAS010000499.1 GCA_937959175.1 uncultured bacterium
GCTCGGGGCCGGTGCCGCGGCGGTGCCTGCCGCCGGCGCGGCGGGTGCCGCCGGCGGCCTCTCCGTGCTGATGCATCAGGTGGGCGACTATGTGGTCTGGGCCGGGGCGCCGCTGGTGGGGGAAGGGGCGTTGGGGCTGGCCGTGGCTGGTGTGCGGCCGCTGATCGAGCGGCTCTTCGCCGGCTGGTCTGCGGAGCGAGGCGAGGTGCTGATCGCCACGCTCCGGGATGTCGTCCTCGGCGATGGTGTCGAGGAGGTCGGCCGGCTGGCGGCGGCGGCCGAGCGGCCCGAACTCTCCCGGCTCCGAGACCTGCTCGGGCAACTCGGCGGGGAGGCGGCCCGATGAGCGATCAGACATCTGCCACCCAGTCGGTGGCGGCCGACGGAGCGGCCTTCGACATGCTGCTCGACGCCCTGGCTCGTTGGGGCGGCTCGCTGGCCGACTGGCCTCCCGCCCGGCAGGTCGCCGCCGAGTGGGAGGCGATCGCCCCGCGGCTCGACCGCACCCGCCGCGAGCTCTCGCGGGTCTTGGTGGTGGGCGTGATCGGCGGGACGGGGACGGGCAAGAGCACGCTGGTGAACGCCCTGGCCGGCAGCGATGTGACCGCCGCTGGCGATGAGTTTCGCCCGACGACCGTGCAGCCGGTGGTGGTCGCCGGCCCGGACGTCGACCTCTCCTGGCTGCCGCTGGAAGAGATGGGAGCCCGGGTGAGCCGCAGTGACGCTCCGGCGGTGGCCAACATCGTGCTGGTCGACTGCCCCGATCCCGACACCCAGGCCGATGGCCCGGCCGCCGCTCCGGAAGACCGGCGGGCCAGCGCCACCAATCGCAATCGGGATCTCCTCGAGCAGGTCCTGCCGCACTGCGACGTGCTGCTGCTGGTGGCGACCGCGCAGAAGTATCGCTCCTGGATCGTCGCCCGCGAGGTGGCGGCCTTCGCCCCGGGCCGGCCGTTGCTGTTCGTGCAGACCCACGCCTCCCGCGATCCCGACATCCGGGCTGACTGGCAGGCGGAGCTCGAGCGGCAGGGCTTCCTCGTGCCGCGGATCTTCAGGGTCGACGGGGTCGAGGCCGCGGCCCGCAGGGCCGCCGGGATCGAGCCGGATCCGGGATTTCGCGAGTTGCTCACCGCGATCGACGAGGAACTCGTCGGCCGGGCGGCCCGTCGTGTTCGCCGCACCGGCGGACTCGACCTGGCCGCCTGGTTCACCCGCCAGGCCGAAAGCCAGCTCGCCACCTATCGCGAACCGGCTGCAGCGGTTGCCGCGGGGGTCGTTCGCGAGCGAGAGCGGCTGGAGGGAATCCTGGCCGCGGGAGTGACCGAGCGACTCCGGGCCGGCCGGGGAGCCTGGCAGCGGCTGGTGGCCGACGAGGTGATCGACCGCTGGCAGGGCGGTCCCTTCGCCACCTTCCTCCACGTGATTGCCGCGGTCGCCGCCCTCTGGCGGCGGATGCGGCCGGGAGGCGGGTTTGTCGGCAAACTTCTCGCCGGGCAGCCAGCCGACGTGGCCGCGGGGCAGGGGGGCTGGCGGACGATCGAGGAGCTTGGCCTGTCGGCAGCCGATGTGGAGCAGTCACGGAGCGTCCTCCGCGGGCTGGCCGGCCGGGCGGCCATGGCCGAGCCGCTCGTGGGCCGGGCCCGGATCGAGGCGGCGAGCCTGCCGGCCACCGCCGGGGCGGTCGTCGGGAGGGCCGGCAACTGGCTGGCGACCGGGATCGAACAGCTCGTGGCCGTCCGCCGCGGTCGGCTGGGCGGAAGGCTCGTCCACTGGATCTTCGAGTTGCTCTTCTCCGCCCTGCTCGCCTTTGTGCTCATCCGGGCCGGCTGGAGCTTCTTTCACGGCAATCTCTGGGAAGGCCGGCCGGTGTCGGGCATCGGCTTCCTCCAAGAGGCCCTGATCTGGGTCGTCCTCTGGGGCCTGCTGCTCCGCTGGCTGGTGATGCTGCTGATCCGAGCCGGGCTCGATCGGGATATCGCGGACCTGGTCGCCCGGCTGCCCGAAGCGGAACTCGTCGACCCCCTCTTGGCCGACTTCGCCACGGCCGCCGATCGGGTCGAGCGGTATCTCGCGGAGGGAGACCGGCTCGCCACCGAGGCCGAATCGCTCGCCGCTACGGCCGCCGATCCTGGCGGCCTGGGGCGGCTGCGGGGCGGCTGAGCCTCAAACGAGCGACGGCCCGGGGGTTGCCCCCCGGGCCGTGCTCACTCGTCGATGTCGGGCAACAGGTTTCGTCCGACCTATCGACCCTCAACTCACTTGGTGGCAACCGTGCGGCTCACCTGGGCCACCGTCGTGGCCGGCGCCTCGATCGACGCCGAGCAGTCGGGGGCCGCACCGCAGGCCGGCTCGCAGCCACAGGCCGGCTCGCAGCCACAGGCCGGCTCGCAGCAGCCAGCGTCGCAGGCCGGCTCGCAGCAGCCAGCGTCACAGGCCGGCTCGCAGCAGCTGTCGCAGCAGCTGTGGCGATGGCACCGCTTCTTGGCAGCGTGCAGGGCCTTCAGAAGGTCACGAATCGGCGTGCACTTCTTCCGGCACCGGGTGCCACAGCAGGAAGCAGCCCCACAAACGGGCTCGCAGCAGCCGGCGTCGCAGGCGGGCTCACAGCAGCCAGCGTCGCAGGCGGGCTCGCAGCAGCCAGCGTCGCAGGCGGGCTCGCAGCAGCCAGCGTCGCAGGCGGGCTCACAGCAGCCAGCGTCACAGGCGGGCTCGCAGCAGCTATCGCAGCAGCCACGGTGCTTCCGCTTGCACTTCGCAAACAGACCCTTCAGACCGCCGAACAGGTCGTGCTTCTTGCAGCGGCGAACACCGCAGCAGGAAGACGCACCACAGGCGGGCTCACAGCAGCCGGCATCGCAGGCGGGCTCACAGCAGCCGGCGTCGCAGGCGGGCTCACAGCAGCCGGCGTCGCACGCCGGCTCACAGCAGCCAGCGTCGCAGGCCGGCTCACAGCAACCGGCGTCACAGCCGGGCTCACAACACGAGGTGCAGCCCTTACAGCCGAGCATCCGATCAAGGAGCTCGAAACCGAAGGACTGGCTACAAACAGTCACGCCGAGGACCAGCGCGCTGAGAAACATCATACGCTTCATCGAGCCACATCTCCTTTGCTTGTGGATCACCGGTGTGTTCGTCCCGCTCGCGACGCCGTCACCCCGAGGTTGTGATCCACGAACTTTTTTGCGGCAGGCCTGTCGAGCCATTCCGTGACTCGAAAATCGCAGGTTACTGCCGCCCCCTGGTTGCCCGACGGGCACGGTGATGCCCCGGGGGACATGGGGGCTATCGGCGGTGGTGAGGAAGCGGCTTGAGGGTGCTCCAGGTATTTTTCTGAGCTGCCTGAAGCGGTGCGCATCGGGAAAACATTGCCGTGCGAAGGGTTCGTTCCGACTGTCCAGCGGGCAGCCGCACCACCCTTCAGGTTTCACGTGCACGCCCCCGTGACCGGCAAGGTTTGCCATCGAGGGACGCCTCGCTGGAAGACAGTAACGGTTGTCCGGCGGGCGGCTGGCTTGGTTGACAGGGTCCTCCTGACCGCTAGACTCCGCCGCGGAGTGAAGATGGCCTCGGAGCACGGGTGATTCGGCAGCTGGTCCCAGGCATGAAGCGCTCGCTCCACCACGCCCGCCCGTGCGGCATGACGCTTGCAGAACTGCTCGTGGTGGTGGCGGTGATCGCCGCGCTCGTGGCCCTGCTGCTGCCGGCAGTCCAGGCCGCTCGGGAGGCGGCCCGCCGGACTGCCTGCCTGAACAACCTGCGGAACGTCGGCTGCGGCCTCCACGGGCACCTGCTGGCCAAGCGGCGGTTTCCGATCGGCTGCCTGGAATGGCGGGCCGGCTGGAAGCCTGCCCCAGCCCGCTGCCTGGCCTGGTCGGCGGCGATCCTGCCCTGGCTCGAGGAGCAGCCGCTCCACGAGCAGATCGATTTCGACCGCTCGTTCGCCGATCCGGCCAATGCCGCGGCCGCGGCCACTCGCGTGGCGATCTATCTCTGCCCGTCGGCCGACCGGAGTGGCGGGCCCGATTGGATGGGCCGTACCGATTACGGAGGTCTGACGGGTGAGCGGATCACCTCCCCCAACAATCCCGAAAAGGGTGTGCTGATCCACGATCGGGCCTTCGCCGAGCGGGAAATCAGCGACGGGCTCTCCAAGACGATCTTCGTCGCCGAGTGCAGCCGCGGGCCCTGGCCTGACGGCCAGTGGATCAACGGCCGCAACCTCTTCGATCAGGCCTATGCCATCAACTGGCCGACCTGGGAGGACGAGATCCGCAGCCGGCACACGGGCGGGGCTCAGGCCCTCTTCGGCGACGGTGCCGTCAGGCTGATCAGTGAGACGACCGACCTGCGAGTGCTTGCGGCCGCCTGCACGCGGAACGGACAGGAAGCAGCCGCGATCCCGGGAGCGACGCCGTGAAGACGCACCTCACCTCAGCCGCCGCGGTCCTCGTCATGGCCCTCCTCCCACTGCCGGCAGTGGGGGTCGTCGTTGACTTCGAAGACCTGACGGTGCCGCCGGCCGGCTACTTCAATGGCGATCCCGGCACCCTCGCGCCGGGCGACGAGGTCACGCAGCCGTGGACAAGCGGCGGGGCGGCCTTTGCCAACACCTACGGCATCGATGCCGACTTCGCCTTTCCCTACTGGTCGGGCTTTGCCTACTCCGACGTTGTCGACACGACGACCAACACCTTTGAAAACCAGTACGCCGCCTATCCGGGAAGCGGCTATCAGTCGGCGACCTACGCCGTCACCTTCGACGATGCGGCGGCGATCACGCTCCCCTCGCCATCCACCGTGTCGGGCTTCCGGATCGCCAACACGACCTACGGCTACCTGACCATGCGGGACGGCGATATCTACGGGTTCACCCAGCCGCTGGCCGCGGGCGGCTGGTTCCTGATCACGGCGACCGGCAGCCTGGGGGGCACGAACACCGGCTCGGCGGAGTTTTACCTGGCCGACCTGCGGGGTGACTCGCCGCCGGGCCTGGTGGCCGACTGGGAGTGGTTCGATCTTTCCGGCCTCGGCACGGTCGATGCCGTGAGCTTCGCCTTCACGGGCTCCGATGTCGGCCCGTTCGGCCTCAATACGCCGGCCTATTTCGCCCTGGACGACTTCACCTATTCGGCCACCGTCCCGGAGCCGGGAACCTGGGCGGTCCTCACCGCCGCGGCCGCTGCAGGCCTGACCGGGTGGCGAATCCGCAGGTGGATCGCTTGCTAGGATTGGAGTCTCCAGCGGCCTCTCCATTCCCGGCCGCGGCTCCTCGCCACTGCCAATGCTCCTGCTCATCGACAACTACGACTCGTTCACCTGGAACCTCGTCCAGCGGTTCGGGGAGATCGCCCCCGATCTCCCGGTCGAGGTGCACCGCAACGACTGCATCACCGGTGACGAGATCGCCGCCAAGTCGCCAAGCCACCTGGTGATCTCGCCCGGTCCCTGCACGCCCGATGAGGCGGGCATCTCCTGCGACGTCGTGCGACGGTTTGCCGGGCGGATGCCGATCCTCGGTGTCTGCCTGGGCCACCAGGCGAT
This sequence comes from uncultured bacterium, assembly GCA_937959175.1. Lineage (GTDB taxonomy): Bacteria > Planctomycetota > Planctomycetia > Pirellulales > UBA1268 > QWPN01. Next base: position 5,542 of record CALGAS010000499.1, read on the forward strand.
CGGGCAGGTCTTTGGCGGGCGGATCGTGCGGGCCGGTCGGTTGATGCACGGCAAGGTCGACTCGATCGAGCACGCCGGCCAGGGGCTCTTCGCCGGCCTCCCGGCCGGGCCCTTCGAGGCGACCCGCTATCACAGCCTCGTGGTCGATCCCCCCTCGCTGCCCCGCGACTTCGAGGTCGATGCCTGGTCGACAACGCCCGCCGGGGAGCGAGAGATCATGGCGATCCGTCATCGCTCGCTGCCTGTCTACGGCCTCCAGTTCCATCCGGAGAGCTTCCTCTCGCCGGTCGGCTACGACCTCCTGAAGGCCTTCCTTGCCACCAGCACCGTCGCGGCCTGACGGCCCCGCCGCGACCGCCCCACCCGGAAGCCCGCCGATGATCGAACTTGCCGAGGCGATCGCGCTGGTCGAGGCCACGGCTCGGCCGCTCTCGCCGCGGCGGCAGCGGCTGCTTGACGCCTGCGGCCGGCGGCTGGCCGAGCCGGTGGCGGCCGACGCCGACTCGCCCCCTTGGGATCGGGCGATGATGGACGGCTTCGCCGTCTGCGATGCTGACTTTGCCGGCGATCCGCCACCCGGCCGCGTGGAACTCGACGTGCTCGTCGATCTGGCCGCCGGTGATGTCGCGGGGCTCTCGATCCGCCCCGGAACGGCCGCTCGGATCATGACCGGCGCTCCGCTGCCACCCGGGGCCGACGCCGTGGTGCCGATCGAGCGGGCCGTGGACGGAACGGCCTCGGCCCACGGCGGCGGCTGCGTCATCTTGCGGGAAGCAGCCTACCGGCCCGGCCAGCACGTCGCCCGCCAGGGGGCAGCCTTTCGCGCGGGGGCGGCCGTGCTGCCGGCCGGAGCCCGGCTCGACCCGGCGGCCGTCGGCCTTGCCGCCGAGGCGGGGGCCACGCACGTGGTCGCCGAGCCGCGGGTCCGGGTAGCGATCCTCTCGACCGGCAGCGAACTGGTGCCGTTTGCCGAGCGGCCTGCGCACGGCCAGACTCGCAACTCAAACGGCCCGCTCCTCGCTGCAGCCGTGCAGTCGCTGGCGGCCGAGCCGATCTCGTTGGGGATCGCTGCTGACCGGCCCGAGGCGATCCGGGCGGCGATCACCCAAGGCC
>CALGAS010000500.1 GCA_937959175.1 uncultured bacterium
AAAAGGGGGCTGGCTCCGAGCGAAGCGAGGTGCCTGTACCCTTTTTCAACTCGAGCGCACATGGAATACGGGTTCGCCCCGAGCCCGCGCGAGGTGAACCCTACCTATCGGATCTCGGTCCCCCCGGGAGGCATGAAAGCCATCTGTGTCGCTCGGTGGTGATCGCGGATTGGGCGGGTTGGCGGTGAACGGTTGCTCGGGCTTCCGGAAGCGTCTCTCGCCCAACGGCCCGCCGTCCCCCCGGCTCGCGCCGGGGGGCTTTTATGGGACGGGCTACGTCAGAGGAGCAGCATCGCGTCACCGTAACTCAAGAAGCGGTACCGCTCCCGGATCGCTTCGGCGTAGGCCCGGGCGATCAGATCGCGGCCGGCAAAACTGCTGACCAGCACCATCAGCGTCGTCCGAGGCATGTGGAAGTTGGTGAGCATCGCATCGACTGCCCGGAAGGTGTGGCCAGGGCGGATGAAGAGGTCGGTGGGGCCGGTCCAGGCAGCGGCCGGATCGCCCGCCGGGGCGGCCCGGGCCGCCGTCTCGAGGGTGCGGACCGCCGTCGTGCCGACCGCGACCACGCGGGCCCCTCGGGCCTGCGTCGCACTGATCGCAGCTGCCGTCTCGGCTGGGCATTCGCACCATTCGGTGTGCATCGGATGGTCGTCGAGTCGCTCGGCTGTGATCGGGCGGAAGGTGTCGAGCCCGACATGCAGCGTGACATCCGCCCTGCCGATGCCCCGGTGGGCGAGTGCCTGGAGGAGCGGGTCGGTGAAGTGAAGCCCGGCAGTCGGTGCCGCGGCCGAACCGCTGACGCGAGCGAAGACCGTCTGATACCGGTCAATGTCATTGGCTTCGTCGACACCGCCGCGGATGTAGCCGGGCAGCGGCACCCTGCCGACCCGGCCCAGGACCACCTCGGCAGCCTCTCCGGTTTCCGGCTTGACCAGCCAGCTGCCGCCACCCGTTCGCTCGACCAGCGTCAGCGACGCGGCCTCCCGGCCCTCCCGGTCATGAAGGACGATCCGCTCGCCGACGGCAGGCCGGCCGCGGGTCTGGGCCAAGAGCCGCCAGCAGCCGGCCCGCTCCCCGCCCCGCTCCACCTGAAGAAAAAGACCCTCCCACTTGCCACCGGTTGCGGCCCGGCGGCCGACCAGCCGGGCTGGAATCACCTTCGTATCGTTGAGCACCACGAGATCGCCGGGATCGAGGAGTTCCGGCAGGTCGCTGACATGCCGGTGCTCGAGGTGGCCCGACGTTCGTCGCACGACCAGCAGCCGGGCGGCCGACCGATCGGCCAGCGGCTGCTGGGCGATCAGGTCGCGAGGCAACTCGTAGTCGTAGAGATCGGCGTCGGCCATCGCGGCCTCCTCGGGCATGCTGGGGGCCCTGCTACAGTAGCAGCATGCACGCCGGCTCCAGCATCCACACGCCCGTCCTCGCCGCCGAGGTGATGCAGTTGCTCGATGTCGGGCCGGGGATGCAAGTGGTCGACGGCACGCTCGGCGGCGGAGGCCACACCCGCCTGTTTGCCGATGCGGTCGGCGCGGAGGGCTTGGTGGTCGGGATCGACCGCGATCCGGTCGCCATTGAGCGGGCGGCCCGCGAACTGGCCGGCCTGCCGGTGCGATTCGCCCAGGCGAACTTTCGCGATCTGCCGGAGGTCCTCGACGCCGTGGGCCTCGAGCGGGTCGACCGGGTGCTACTCGACGTCGGGCTCTCGAGCGACCAGCTCGCCGACGACACGCGGGGCTTCTCGTTCGACGCCGACGGCCCGCTCGACCTCCGCTTCGATCCGACCGAGGGCGAGCCCGCCTGGCGGCTGATCGCCCGGATGCGGCCCGAGACGCTGGCCGATGTGATCCATGAATACGGTGAGGAACGCTACGCCCGGCGGATCGCCCGGCGGATCGCCACGGCCCGCGAGAAGCAGCCGATCCGCACCGCCCGCGAGTTTGCCCGCGTTGTCACCTCCGCGATTCCCCGCCAGCAGCCGCCTCCCCGCATCCATCCGGCCACGCGATCCTTTCAGGCGTTGCGGATCGCGGTCAACGAGGAGCTCAAGAGCCTGCGGATCGCGCTGGAGAGAATTCCGGACCGCCTCGCGAGCGACGGCCGGCTGGCTGTGATTTCCTTTCATTCGCTCGAAGACCGCCTCGTCAAGCAGGCCTTTCGCAACAAGCAGATCTGGGAGCCGCTGACCCGTGGCCCGGTCGAGGCCTCGGCCGAGGAGGTGGCTCGCAACTCCCGCAGTCGCTCGGCCAAGCTCCGCGTGGCTCGCGTCCTCGGCAAGCGCGCAAACGAGGCAAGCGGCGGGCTCTCGGCGACGCCGTAAGACCGATCGGCTGCTCTGGCGACGGCGACCCGTGTTCTCCACAATCCCAGCGTCGGAGCCGGACTGCGCCGCGGTCGGGATCCGGCTCCGCCCTTTCGCTTCAGTCACCGTTCAGCCGCTGCATGGGACGAGAAACCAAGATCCTGCTGACACTGCTTGGCCTGCTCGCCGGCGTCTTCATGGGCGTGGTCTCGATGAAACTCTTCGTGCCCAGGCCGCCCGAAGGTGCCGGCCCCGACGTCCACGGCGACCTCTCCGATCTCGAGACCCAGCCGCTCGTCGAACCTCCCGATCTCGACCGGCCGCCGCCGATGCGGCCTGCGGAACCGACTCCTCCCGATCCTTATGCGGCCCGCTCGAGCCGGTTCTCGCCGCCCGCTGTCAGCGACGAGCCGGAGCCGCCGGTTCAGCCCGCCTCGTTCCAGGCGGCCGAGCCCGTCGACGAGATTCCGCTGGCCGATGCGGCGGCCGATCTCCTGCCCCCGCCGAGCGAGGTCGTACCGCCGAGCAGCCCGCCCCCCGGGGCACCGCCGGCCAGGCTCCCGCCGGTGGTGGATGCCACGCTCGTGACGCCGCCTCCCGCCTTCACGGAGCCCGCGGGCCGCATCGAAGCCCCGCCCCTGGAGCCCGCCGAATCGCCCCCAGCGGCCGTCATCAGCGGGAGCGGCTACGTCGCCCGCCCCGGCGATTCCTGGTGGTCGCTCGCCGAGCGGGCCTACGGCGACGGCCGCTTGTACCGGGCCCTCTTTGCCTGGAATCGCAGCCTCGACCGGCGGGTCTCGCTCCAGCCGGGCACGCGGCTCGAGATCCCGCAGCCCGACCGGCTGGCGGCCGCCTGGCCGACGCTCATCCCCCGCGACTGAGCAAGCCGGCGGGCTATCATGCGGGACCCCTGGGCCACTCGATGCCAGCATGAAGACCAAATCAGAGATCGTCCGCGATTGGCTGCCCCGCTACACCGGCCGGGATCTTGACGGCTTCGGCCGCTACGTGCTGCTCGTCAACTTCACCGAATACGTCACCGCGTTCGCCGAGCGATTCGGTGTGCCGGTGGAGGGCATCGGGCTGCCGCTCCAGTCGGCCACCCACGATGACGTCACGATCCTCAACTTCGGGATGGGCAGCGCCATGGCCGCGACGGTGATGGATCTGCTCTCCGCCGTCGAGCCGCGGGCGGTGCTCTTTCTCGGCAAGTGTGGAGGGCTCAAAAAGACGCAGATCGGCGACTTCATCCTGCCGATCGCGGCGATCCGCGGCGAGGGCACGAGCAACGAGTATTTCCCGCCCGAGATTCCCGCCCTCCCCTCGTTCCGGCTGCAGGCCGCGGTCTCGGCGGCGATCGCCCGCCACGATGAAGACTACTGGACCGGCACCGTCTACACGACAAACCGCCGGGTCTGGGAGCACGACGAGGCCTTCAAGGACTATCTCGTCACCACCCGCGCCATCGGCATCGACATGGAGACGGCCACGCTGTTCGTGGTCGGCTTCGCCAACCACATCCCGAAGGGCGCCCTCCTGCTGGTCTCCGACAGCCCGATGAACCCCGAGGGCGTGAAGACGGCCTCGAGCGACCGCGAGGTGAGCCGCCGCTACGTGCAGACCCACCTCGCCATCGGGATCGACGCCCTGCTCGAGCTCCGCAACTCCGGCGCCTCGGTCAAGCACATGCGGTTTGAAGAGATCCCGTAGGGCAGCAGGCCCCGTCGCACGCGAATACGGGTTTGTGAGGGGGTTGAAAAGCTACGGTTGATTGTTTGTGGCCGCGGATTGGGCGTGATGGTGGTGAACAGTCGCTCGGGCTTCCGGGGACCGGGAAAGCCCACCGGCCCGCCGTCCCCCCGGCTCGCGCCGGGGGGCTTCTATGCTCCCCGGCACGCGGAACGAAGCTCGCCCGGGATTACTCGCCGCCGAACTTGTACGCCGTGTTCTTCGGGTCGAAGTCGGCGTCGGTGAAGCCCTGATTGATCTTCATGTTCATGTAGGTGTACTCCTCCATGAGCACCGGCTGGCCGCCCTCTTCGTGGGGCCAGTCGTAGGCTTCGTAGCGGACCGGCACCAGCAGTTCGTCGTCGATAAAGACGCGGGCCAGGTGGAAGCGGAAGTTTCGCCGGGGCACGGGGTGGACCACCTGCACGCAGGTGCAGATCCGGCCGTTGACCTTGGCGTTCGGAAAGAACTCGACCTCGCACTCACCAAACTGCTTGTCATGTTCCGCCACTTCGACGAGCCGGCGGGCGAGGTTCTCGACGCCGATCTCGGTGACCGCGTAGCGATTGCCTTGCATTGCCAGGGCGCCGTTGGGCTTGAGCGAGACAGTGCCCACCATGGCTCGCACGCCGCTGCCGGCATGGGCGAGCATGTTGCCGTCGTTGCGGCCCTCGACGTAGATCACCTCCTGCCCCTTCACGTCATCGGGCGCGAGGAAGTAGAGGTAGACGCTGAACGGCTCGTGTCGAATCTTGGCGAACAAATACTGATGCTCACCGAGTTTGCCGTCGATCCGTTCCCGCTTGACGACCGTGCAGGAGTAATCCTTGATCGTGGACCGGAGCTGATTGAGGCCCCGCTGGGCGAGTTCGAGGGCCGGCTCGAGAGGGTGCTGGCCGACCGTCGCGGCGGTCGCATCACCGGCGTTGGCATTGCCTTCAGCGCCGCCACCGTGGGGCACGAGGCCCGGGCCGAGAGCGTCTTGGGCTACGAGCGGCCGAACGGTGGCAAGGAGAGCCAGGGCGATCGCGAGGCGGCAGGCCCGCCCGGTCGCGAGCCGGCGAAGACGGTAATGCAGCGATCGGGCCATCGATCCCTCCGTGGATCCCGGGAAAAGGTGTGCAGGGTCCTCCAGACCCGGCATGTTCGTTTATCGCCGCCTAGGACAGGCGGCATGAGCCCTGCCGGCATCCCCGGCACGGCCCGCACTTTCGTGCGAAACGGCCGCCGGCGAGCAGGTGGGCGGCGGGAGTGTAACGGGGGCCTGCCAGGGCCACCAGCCCACTTCCTGCGGCGACACTCGCGGGGAGTTCACCCGCAGAGAGCCTGAAAACCTACCAGTTCTTGAGCCGCGGGCCGCTTCCGACGATGCTCAATCTGTCACGACCCGCGCCGCGTATCCCCCGCCAACCAATGCCCGCCGCCCAGCTTGTGCCCGCCGCCGCCGCCCTCGAGGTGGCCCGCATCGAGTCGCTCCCGTTCGGCGAGCATTCGTATGTCGTCCGCCGGGCGGGCAAGCGGGAGTGCCTGCTCGTCGATCCGGGCTTCGAGCCAAAAGAGATCCTCGCCTGGATCGACAGGCAGGGACTTGAGCCGGTCGCCATCCTGCTGACCCATGGCCATTCCGACCACATCGCCGGCAACGCGGCCGTCAAGAACCGCTGGCCCGACCTGCCGCTCCTGATCGGCCGCGGCGATGCCGCGAAACTCACCGACGCCTCGGCCAATCTCTCGGCCTCCTTTGGCATCCAGCTGACCAGCCCTCCGGCTGATCGCCTCCTGGCCGACGGGGAGCGGCTCGACCTGGCCGGCTGCCCGATGCTCGTGCGGGAAATCCCGGGCCATTCCGCGGGGCATGTGGTGTTCATCCTCGACGGCGAGTCGCCGCCGGTCGTGTTTGGCGGCGACGTGCTCTTCCGGGAGGGCATCGGCCGCACCGACTTTCCCGACGGCGATTTCGAGGCACTGGCCACGGGCATCCGCCGCCATCTCTACACCCTGCCGGTCGAGACGATCGTGTTTCCGGGCCACGGTGAGCCCACGACCGTCGGCCACGAGCGCCGACACAACCCCTTCGTGGCGGGTGATTCACAGGATTGACCATGACGCCCGCCGCGATCGAAGATGAGGTGATGCTCTCACCGGCCGACATCCGCGAGCCCGCTCCGGCCCCCGCTCCGCGGTCGCGGGTCCGGTCGCCGGTCTGCCGGGCGGCCGGCCTCGGCCTGGCGGCGGTGGCCCGCGTTCTGGCCGGGTCGAGCGTCCGATGGATCGCCAGCCAGCCCGACACCTGCCAGCGGGTCTACTTCGCCAACCACACCAGCCATCTCGATGCCCTGATTATCTGGGCCTCCCTGCCGCAGTCGATTCGGGAACTGACCCGGCCGGTTGCCGCCAAGGATTATTGGTCTCGCGGCCTGGTCCGTCGCTGGCTCGCCCAGGAAGTCTTCGATGCCATCCTGATCGACCGCACCGACATCAAGGTGCACCAGAGCCCGGTCGACATGATGCTCCGCGAAGCCGGCACGACCCGCTCACTGATCGTCTTCCCCGAAGGCAGCCGCAGCGTCAGCGGCGAGGTGGGGGAGTTCAAGAGCGGGCTCTATTACCTCGCCAAGAAGCGGCCCGACCTGGAACTGGTGCCAGTCCACATCGACAACCTCAACCGGGTCCTGCCCCGGGGCGAGTTCCTGCCGGTTCCCCTCCTCTCCTGCATCAGTTTCGGCCCGCCCTTGTGGCTGGAGCGGGGCGAAGCGAAACTCGATTTTCTCGCTCGGGCCCGCCGCGCTGTGCTGGCCCTCAAGGAATAGTCCGGCCCGGCGGGCCGCGGCCGGTCAGGCAGCCGCTCCCCGTCGGCGTCCGGGCCGGACACCGCGGCCATGACCGACAACCGCACGATCGCCCTTGTCGCCGGTGTCTTGGCCTTGCTGACCGCGGCCACCGCCGTCGGCCAGTTTCTCCGCCGGCACCCCGACCGCGGCCTCGATCCGGCCGCGATCCGCACCTTCAATCGCCGGCTGCGGGGCTGGTGGATCCTGTGCACCGTCCTGGCGGCCGCCTTCTGGCTCGGCACGGTCGCCACGGTCGTGCTCTTCGGGCTGGTCTCCTTCTGGGCCCTGCGGGAGTTCATCACCCTCACGCCGACCCGCAAGGGCGACCATCGGGCGCTGTTCTGGGTGTTCTTCGCCTTCACGCCGCTCCACTACGTCCTGGTCGGCCTCAATGAATACGACGTCTTCAGCGTCTTCCTGCCGGTGTACGCGACGCTCTTCGTCCTGGCCCGAGTGGCCTTCGCCGGTGACTACAAGCGGTTTCTCGAGCGGACCGCCAAGATCCAGGCCGGGCTCGTCGTCTGCGTCTACTGCCTCTCGTTTGCCCCTGCCCTTCTCCAGCTGCCGCTGCCGGGGGCCGACGACGGCCGCGGCGGCAACTTCCGGCTGCTCTTCTTCCTGATTCTGCTCGTGCAGTTTGCCGACTGCATGCAGTACGTCTGGAGCCGGATGCTCGGCCAGCGGCTCGTCGCGCCGGCGGTCAGTTCCAACCGGACCTGGGAAGGGCTGCTGGGCAGCGCCACCAGCACGGCCCTCCTGGCCGCCGCCCTCTGGTGGGCCGCCCCGCCCTTTCAACTCTGGCAGGCGACGCTCGCCGGCTTCGTGGTGGCCCTGATGGCCTTCGCCGGCGGGATGACGATGTCGGCCATCAAGCGGGACCGCGGCGTCAAGGACTACGGCACGCTCGTCGTCGGCCACGGCGGCGTGCTCGACCGGATCGACTCGATGTGTTTCGCCGCGCCGGTCTTCTATCACATCACGCTGCTGGTCACCGGCATCAAGCCCTGAGCCTGCCTGAAGTACCGAAAGCGTCTCGGTCGTGAACGCGGATTGGGCGCGCTGGTGGTGAACGGCTGGCGGGAACCGTGGGTTGGGCGGCCCAACGGCCCGCCGTCCCCCCGGCTCGCGCCGGGGGGCTTCTA
>CALGAS010000501.1 GCA_937959175.1 uncultured bacterium
GCGTCCAACATGCAAAATTCGTTCGGATCCGTGCCATCAGGCACCACAAACGCATCCTCGATCGTGACCTCGGGCCACTTTTGGCGGAATCTGCCCATGGCGGCCGAGATTGCCGCTCGTGGCGTTTCTGCCGTAATTTCAAACTCTTCATCGCAGTAGTCCACCGGCGAGACGCCGCAGCCATGCACAACCGTCAAATAGCTCATCCGTGCCTCCGTTTTCGTGCCCCTCCAATGAGCCATGCCTTCGAGTGGACTATCCTCCACTCACAGACCTAGGTCAACTGGAGAAAGCGAAAAAGTGAAAACCAACGTCAAAAACCCAGCGTTAGGCCCCTATGAGGCGGCTTGCCTCCTGGGCGTTCACTGGACACGAGTGTCTCGAATGGCCGACAAGGGAGAGCTCCGCTCACGCCAGCTTCGGTCCCATCGAGGATCGAAAAGGCTACGGGTGTACTCACTGACCGACATCGAGTCAAACTGGACGGATTATCAGTATCTTCTCCGCACAGGTCAACTCCCCCGCCGGCCGCGGGCAAACGAGCACCTTCGGCCGGGAATGCTTTCCGAAATTCGGACAATGGAAAACCACATCCAGTTCGACGATGCCATCGGTGCCGTCGAGGCATCCGAGATACTCGGTGTCTGGCACACTTGGCTGCGAGCCCTGCTTGCCAAAGATGCCATCGTCGGAAGGCGGCTCATCAGCCACCGCGAAGGGGCCAGCCGCGTGATGATCTACAGCAGAAAATCGTGCGAGGCAAATGTGCAAGAGGCGAGGAAAATGGCCTCTTCTGGAGTGACCCCTGGCAGGCGTAGACACGCCCTCTGAAAGCCCGTCCACTTTTTTATTTGACATCGAAACGCTACAGGTCTACATTCCTCCTCGCCACAGGGAAGTGCAAGGAGGCTTGGCATGGGTGTTTGGACGCACCAACAAGAGGCAATCGATTACGCAGAATCGCGACGGATTGCGGTTCTGCACCTCGGGATGGGCTGCGGAAAAACCCGCATCGCACTTGAGGTTCTGCTGCGAAGTCTCGCAGAACGAACTCTCGTTCTCTGCCCGAAAGCCGTGATCCCCGCCTGGGGGAAACAGGCCAATCTCTGGGCTCCAGGCATCCGCACCTGCCTTCTCAATCAGGCTACACCTGCACAGAAGCGTAAGACCCTCAAGGCAGCCCTGGCTGACCAGTCGCCGCTGGCGATCGTCTGCAACTACGAATCTGCCTGCCGGATCGCCGAGCTTGAGTCGATCCAATACGACGCCATCGTCTACGACGAGGTTCACAAACTTAAAAAGGGCACCGGCAAATACTCAAACTGGGCTGCCAAGCTCAACGAGAAGAACCCCTACGCAAAAATCCTGGCTCTCACCGGCACGCTGATCCCCCACTCTTTCGTTGACCTCTGGGGGATCTACCGAGTCCTCGAATACCCGAAGTGCGAGACATTCGGCAAGTTCAAGACGCACTTTCTGGCCCGCCATGCGGTGATGAATCCGCACATTCCAGGGATGATCCTGCGGTGGCGTGATGAGCACGTCATCGCCCAGAAGGTCAAGGACACGACGTTTCATCGCAAAAGCGAGGACGTCCTCGACCTCCCCGAGCTCCACAAAATCGACGTCGACGTTGAGATGACGCCGAAGGAGGCCGCGGCCTACGTCCAGCTCCGAGACGAGTTTGCCGCAGAGATCGAGACGGCCGATGGCAAGGGCTACATAACGCCCAGCAATCACATGGTCGGCTTACTTCGCCTGCTCCAGTGCTGCCAAGGAGCCGTGAAGCTCGACGGTGACGACGAGACCACGATTTTGGACGTCAACCCCAGCAAAGCCGAGGCCCTGGCTGACATAATGGAGGGGCTGGATCACAACGAGCCGCTGGTTGTTTTCTGCCGTTTTCGGGCCGACATCGACAGTGCCCTCAATGCGTGCCAGAAACTCAAGCGGCCAGCCAGCGAGCTCTCGGGCCGCCGACGCCAACTGGAGGAGTGGCAGGCCGGCAACACAACGGTCCTCGTGGCGCAGATTCAATCCGGCGGGACCGGCATCGACCTGACCAGGGCCAGTTACGGCGTCTTCATGTCCGTCGGCCACTCACTCGCAGAATACCTGCAAGCCGTCGCTCGTCTGCATCGGCCTGGGCAGGAAAAAACAACCCGTCTGTACAGTCTGATTTCCACGCTACAGGGCGACACAACGGTAGACGGGCGTGTCCATGAAGCCCTGGGCCAACGTAAGGAGGTGATTGATCATGTCGTCGACTTCTTCCGGTCTCAGCGCGGCGCTTGAGCGCATCGCTCAGATCGATGCTCGTGTCAAAGAACTGGAAGGAAGCGTCAAAGATCTTAAGGCGCAGCGATCCCACTACGAAAACATTGCCATTGAGGAGATGTCGAACGGACGTCTCGACGGCGTCAAGGTGGCCGGCCGTAGCTGGCGGGTGGAGATCGAGCATTCCGTCTCGATTCCATCTGGAGTGAAAGCAGAGATCGTCGAGGCTGCCCGCCGGGCTGGGCTCGATGACATGGTCACGATCCCGACCACGAGCCTCAAAAGCTACCTGCGTGAGCTCGCAAAAGATCGTGGCTCTGATCCCGAGTCTCCCTGGTCCGAAGGCACCGAGTTCGCCGGCCTCGTCGGTGAGTACATCCGCCCGGTTCTCAGATACGCATCGTCGTGACTCTTACGCCACGCATCGACACAACGGCCGTCACGTCGGCGGTCGTCTTTTGGAAGCTCTAGCGAAGGAGAAAATCGTATGAGCACTGCTATCGCCACGACCGAGAAGGTCATCGATTACCCGTCCCTCGTCCCCGGCAGCCGCCAGAGTCGCGTGATCGCGGCGAACCTGGACGGTGAGCCGATGAACGAGCAGGATCTCGTTTCGGTCCCCACTCCCCTCGGCGGCTCGACGACATGGAACATCGATGTCGACGGCAACATCGAGAGCACTGACGAGATCGTCGGCCTGCTCGTTGGTGTTGCCTCCCGCGGTGTCCTGTGGCCTTCTGTGACTCCGACGGAGCAGAGGCCGATCATCGTGTCGCACGATCTCGTCACCGGGTATCGCGTCAGCGATGACCTCGGGAGTGAGATCGATCCAGAGTCCCTAGAGAAGTATCGCATCGGCGATCGCCGGTACGACTGGGGCGCGATTTCAACGAGCCCCGAGTTTGGTTTCGGCTCCAGCGGCTCAGGCAAGCGGGTGAAGGAAAGCCGCGTGCTGGCGGTCCTTCGTCAGGGCGAGGTCTGGCCGCTGCTGGTCAAGATCGGCCCAGGATCTCTGAGGAACTGGGTGCCTTTCAAGAAGCGGCTCCCCTGCTTCGCGTGGGAGGCGGTCGTGGGCCTCAAGCTCCGCAAGGAGAAGGGTGCCGCTGGCAACCCCTACTCCCAGGTCGTCCCGCGGCTGGCTGGCATGGTCTCCGAGGAGCAGGGTGAGGTCGCACACAAGACCTACACCGTGCCCCTTGAGGAGATGTTCCGCCGGCCTCCTGTGGGAGCCACGGTCACCGTTGACGTGGAGTAATACCCCGGCGCTTTGAGCGCCGGCCAGGGCGGTGGCCTCACCGGCTGACTCTATCTAAGCCGGCCGCCAGCCCATGCCCGCAGGTGGCGTTGTAACAGCGGGAAGTAGTGCCAGATAAGCGGTTTCCCCTTCCAGGCCGCCCTGCCGCTGCGACTTTTACCCCGCGGCGTCGGATCCTCTCTCCGGCGTCGCGGGGGCTCTTTTCATAAACGGAGTGCAATGCAATGGGAAAATCAAGGATGAGCGAAGATGTCTTTAAGTGGGCCGCAGAATACGCG
>CALGAS010000502.1 GCA_937959175.1 uncultured bacterium
AAAAGGGAGAACAAAGCGATGCAGCGGACCCGCGATAAAGTCGGCCCTGATGGAACGTCCAAGGTCGCGAGCCGCTGATCGCTGCCGTTTTGGCACACGAAGCCCAGAGCCAGAGCCGTTTGATCGCGTTGCCGATGGTGTTGGTGAGCTGAATCCCCTTTCACGTCTCGTCGCCAACCTTCCGGCAAGCGATCCGGTAAACTGTCTGGCCAGATGCCAATCCCCTTCGCTTTCGCCGCTGTCGTCGAGCCCGCAAAGGTCCGCGATTATTTGCTCAACCTCGAGCGCCCGGACGGGGGCTCCAAGGCGGCCTGGTTCCGCTCGTTTGGCTATGCTCGCGACGATTGGCAACAGTTGGCGGGTGATCTGTTGGCCATCGCCCAAGATTGCAGTTCCTTCGCTACCGAAAGGACGCGATTCGGGATAAAATATGTCGTGAAGGGCAGGATCGGTGGGTCCATAGGTCGCTCTGGAAGCGTGTTGAGGGTGTGGATAGTCGAGGGCGAGGATCCACCGCGGCTGGTGACAGCGTACCCGGATGAAGAATCATGATCGCTGAACATTCGCTCGTCGTACTCGATTGCGATCCTCCGCACGAGATGCTTCATCGTGGGGATGTTGGCACCGTAGTGCATGCGTACACGGGCGGCCGAGGCTATGAGGTCGAGTTTGTCGATGGCAGCGGGCACACAGTGGCTCTGATCACTGTTGACGCAGCGGACGTGCGGCCGATCGGGCCGGGTGAACTGCTTCATGCCCGCCGGACTGCATAGAAGGCAGAACAAAGCCTTGCAGCGGACTCGCGACAAAATCGGACGGTGTGGGCCGCGGATGGTCGCGAGCCGCTGATTGCTACCGTTCTGCGGCAGGTACGCCTCGCCACGGGCGTCTGGTCATAACTGGCCTTTCCGAGCCACCGTCGCGATAGGCTTCAGTAGCCAGCGTTCCCGGTCGCGATGTTCGGAGAGGTGCCCCGTGCATTCGGTGAAGTATGTCCACTGGCAGGAAGGCGACTGGTGGCTTGGCTATCTCGAGGAATACCCGGATTACTGGAAGCAAGGCGATACCTTGCAGGATCTGGTCGAACACTTGAAGGATCTCTCGATCGATCTTTCGGTTGGACATATTCCTGGTGCTCGCAAGGTTGGTGAGCTCGTCACCCCGGTTTCGCGTTGGCCGCCCGTCAAATCGCCTCGCCGCCTCGCTCACCAGTGCGGATCCGGACGCACTCGTCCATCGGCAATACGAAGATCTTGCCGTCGCCGATCTCGCCCTGCTCACCGGTGCGGCCCCCCTTCACGATCGCTGCGATCGTCGGCTCGACGAAGTCGTCGTTGACGGCGATCTGGAGTTGGACCTTGCGGAGCAGGTTGACCGCAATCTCATGGCCACGGTAGGTCTCGGCATGGCCCCGCTGCCGGCCGAAGCCTTGCACATCGAGGACGGTGAGTCGAAACACTTCGACCTCCGAGAGGGCCTCCTTGACGCTCTCGAGTTTGTTCGGCTGGATGATTGCGATGATGAATTTCACGGGGCAGATCCTGGGAGGCTCAAGCCAAGGTGCCACCCAGGCTACCTCAACCGCAGCGTCGCTCACCGCGAAGGATGCCCCGGCCTGGGCGAGCTAGGCGGAGTGCCCACCCAAGCCGTTGGGGCATCCTTCCGGACGGTTGATGGACGGCGGTGAGCCCCATGGCCCGCTGGCCAGACGCTCCAGAGATCAGCGGAGCAAACGACGTGCCATTGGTGTGGCCAGATCGGGCATGGCCGCTCCCGCGGCCGTGGGTGGTGCCATTTTGAGGGGATTCGGCTCTCGTTCTCCGCTTCGTGATCGATTTCCATCCGGTCACAGGAGGGGGGGCTGCTGCCGGTGTCGCACGTTTTCGATGCACGCCGCTGCACGCGAACAGGGCAGGCGAGTAGGCTCTCAGCCGGGCGACGAAGGCGGGCCGACGTGGGCCGCGCGGTCGTTCACGCTCCCCGCCGGTGGCCCCGATGTCCGACTCGCCCGTCCCGGTGCCGCTCGACCTTCCCAGGGACCGCTTGGTCAGCAGCCTGGCCGCCGTTTTTCCAGAGGCTGCCGCCCTGCCGGGCGAGCCGGCCGCTGCCCTGACAATGCCGTTTCTGGGCGGGCGAGCGGCGGCCGACGAGCGGCTGGCCCGATTCGACCCGCTTGGCTACGCCAGAACGCGGAACGATGTCGATGGCGGGGTCTCGGGGCTCTCGCCCTGGATCCGGCACGGCGTGATGCCCTTGGCGACCGCCCGCGATGCGGCCCTCGCCAAGGCCGGGGGCGGGGCTGAGAAGTTCGTCTCGGAACTCGGCTGGCGGGACTACTGGCGGCAGGTTCACGCCTCCCTGGGCCGCGGAATCGGCGAGGCCATCGAGGAACCGGCGGCCGAGGGGCGAGCCGAACCCGTCAACACGATGCCGGCCGACGTGCTCGCAGCCGATACCGGCCTGGCCTGCATCGACGCCTTCGTCCGCCGGCTCCATGACACCGGCTGGCTCCACAACCACGAGCGGATGTGGCTGGCGGCCTGGCTGGTCCACTTCCGGGGCGTGTCCTGGCGGGCGGGGGCCGACTGGTTTCTGTCGCATCTCATCGATGGGGATCCGGCGAGCAATCACCTCTCCTGGCAGTGGGTCGCCGGGACCTTCTCGGCCAAGCCCTACATCTTTAATCGGGAGAACCTCGAGCGGTTCACGGCCGGCGTCCACTGTCGCGACTGCGGCGTGCGGGGCCGCTGCGACATGGAAGGCAGCTACGAGGCGCTCACCGAGCGGTTGTTTGTCGGTGGCAGCGGCCCGCGGACTGGGCCGACGCCACGAATCCGTCCCGCGCTGCCCTGGCGGCCGGGCGAGGGCCAGCCGGCGGCCGCCCGGCCGCTGGTCTGGCTCTCGCTCGATGCCGTGTCCGGCTCGAGCCCCGCGGCCACCGCTCATCCCGGCTCGCCGCGGATCTTCGTCGTCGATGCCGACTGGATCGCCGAGGAGCGGCCGGCTCTCAAGCGGCTGGTCTTTCTCTGGGAGTGTCTTGCCGAGGTGGAGGGAGTCGAGATTCACCTCGGTGATCCCCGCACGATCCTGCCAACGCGGGCTGCCGAGCTCGGCTGCGACGGCGTGGCCCTGGCAGACACCCCCTGCCCTCGCGTTCGGGAGGCCGCCGAAGCGATAGCCGCCTCACTGCCCGTGGCCGTGTACCGGGAGGAGCCTTTCTGCGACGCTTCACGGGTCAGTGATCTGGGCCGATTTTCCCGCTACTGGCAGAAGGTGAAGCGATCGGCCATGCAGCCAACGCCGCAGTGACTGCCGTGGCGAAGCGACGCCAGACGGCCGAGTCGGGCGGGGCTGCGGCGAGGGTGAGCGGCTCTCCGCTGGCCGGATGCGGCAGGTCAAGGCCGCAGGCGTGGAGGGCCAGCATCGGCCGCCCCGCTTTGCAGCGGTCTTCCGCCATGTCGCCCGAGTCGTCCCCACCCGTCGCCGGCCGGCCGCACCAGCGTTCGCTCCCGGGCTCGTCGGGTGGGAGATAGAGCCGGTCGCCGACGATCGGCAGGCCAATCGCTGCAAGGTGGACACGAATCTGATGGGAGCGGCCGGTCAGCGGCTCGACGGCCAGCAGGCTCATCGCCGGCTCCGCCACCGTGGCCAGGAACTGCCAGCGTGTGGCGGCCGCCTTGCCCGAGTCGTGATCGACGTGGTGCCGGGGCGGATGGTCGCGATCGGGGCCGAGTGGCAGTTCGATCGTGCCGCCACGTCCTTCCGGGGTCCCGAGCACCACGGCGAGGTAGCGTTTGCGGACCAGCCGCTGCTCGAAGGCCCGGCCGAGGGCCGACCGGGCGGCTCGGCTGCGGGCGAGGACGAGCAGCCCCGACGTGTCGCGGTCGAGCCGGTGGGCGGCTTCGAGCGGTCCGTGGGCGGCGGCGAGTTGCCGGGCGACATCAGGCGGATCCAAGGGCGTGCGGGCGGGCACGCTCGGCATGCCCGATGGCTTGTCGACCACGAGCACGTCGGCGTCGCTGAAGACGATCCGCGGTGTCACAGCAGCCCGAGGAGCGAGACCCAGCGACAAAGGAGATCGGCCGGCGGCTGACCGGCGACGGCCTCGCCGGCAGCGGCGGCCACAGGCAGCAGGCCGGCCGTATGCCCCGCCCGTTCGAGCCGGGCCTGATCGGCCGCTACCCGCTGCTGGGTCGGCTCGTCGCGGCCGGGGCCCATGAGGATCCAGCGGGCCGCGGCCGGTGTCGCCGGCTCGATCGCGGCCCGGCGAGGCAGCGGGGCATCGACCAGCGCCACGCCGATGCCGCGGCCGAGTCGTTCGGCCGCCAGCCAGGCGAAGGCGGCGCCCGCACCTTCCCCGGCGATTGCTACCCGGTCAGGATCGATCGGTCGGCGGCGATTGAGCGTGGCCAGGGCCCGCGCGACCCCGCTGATGTCGTCGCGACTCCATGCGTCCGGATCGCCCGAGCCCACGAGGATCACCGCCACGGCATGCCGAGCGGCTGCCGCTCGCCAGGCGATGGCCTCGGCCTCGGCGACCGGGCCGTGAGGCGGCCCGCACCAGACAAGCACACCAAGCTGGATCTCGCCCCG
>CALGAS010000503.1 GCA_937959175.1 uncultured bacterium
ATCTTGAACGACTTCGTCATCCGCGTGGTGGCGAGCATCACGAACCAGTCGCGGAACCGGCCGAGACATTCGGCCTCGAGAGCGGTCGCGTCGCCCTCGGCCGCCACGAAGTCGAACCAGGTCGTGAACTCCGGCGGCAGCGTGCGCGGGTTGTAGCCCCGGTGAAACAGCTCCGTCATCGTGGGCCGCCGCGCGAGGTCGGCGCGGAGATCGCGATAGGCCTCCACCACCCGCGAACCCGTCTGGGGCGCGAGCCGCGCGAGCAGGTCCTTCGCCTCGAGGTCCACGTCCACGAGGCACCCCGGCGGCAGGGCAGGCGGCGTGCCCGCCAGAAACGCCTTCAGAAACGCATGGCAGTTCGTCGCTTCTGTCTCCTCGCTCGCGGCCGGCACGAGCGCGAAAAGATGCATAAGCCGACTTGCGAACACGCGGTGATTGCCCACGAAGTCGATCACCTCCAGCCGCGTCTTGCCGGCAGCACTCCGCAGGCCGCGGCCGAGCTGTTGCAGAAACACGATCTTCGATTCCGTGGGCCGGAGCATCACCACGCGGTCCACCAGCGGGATGTCGACGCCCTCGTTGAAAAGGTCTACCACGCAGAGGGCGTCGAGCGAGCCCTCATGAAACGCAGCGAGCGATCGCATCCGAGGGTCGGAGACGAGCTCGCCGTCGCCGGAATCGGAAAACACAGCCGCCGCGGCCACACCCCGTTTGCGGAGCCAATCCCGGGCAAACACCGCATGCCGCCGCGAACAGCAGAAGACGAGCGTGCGGCCGGCCGGGGTGGCCTGCCACTCGGCCCAGAGGCGTTCCATGCGGGGAGCACTTTCCAGGGCCGCTTCGAGCTCGCCCACATCAAACCGGCCATTGCGCCAGGGGATCCGCTCGAAGTCGACGTCGTCCTTGAGCCCCCGATACCGAAACGGCACGAGCGACCCCTCCGCGATCCCGTCGCCGATCGTGGCCTGGGCCGCGAGGATGTCGTCGAAGAGCGTGGCCACGTCGACGCCGTCGGTCCGCTCGGGCGTGGCCGTGAGGCCGAGCGTGAACGAGCTTTTGAGGCGGGCCAAGACACGGCGGTAGCTCGGGGCCTCGGCGTGGTGCACCTCGTCGACCACGCAGTAATCGAAGGGCTCGGCCGCCTCGAGGGCCGCGAGGCCGTCGGGCCGGGAGAGCTTTTGGATCGAGGCGATGACGAGCGTGCCCGAGAGATCGGCCGACGAGCCGGCGAACCACGTGACCTTGAGGCCATCGCCGCCCAACGCCTCCCCGTCGCCTCCCCATTCGGCTTCGATCGCCTTCCGCAGCGTGGCCTCCGTTTGCGCGAGGATCTCGGCGCGGTGGGCGATCACGAGCACCCGCGGGAGCCGGCCGAGCGATTGCCCCACGGCCACGACGTCGAACGCGGCGAGCCAGGTTTTCCCAAGGCCGGTGGCCACGGCGACGAGAGCTTTTGAGTAGCCGTCGCGGCGGATCGCGGCGAGTGAGTCCAGCGCCTCCGCCTGCCAGGGCCGCGGGGCGAACGCGACGGGCAGGGCGACCGGAATCGCGGCACCAGCACGCGGGGCCTCGCCATCCCATACGCGACGCAGATCGGCCGCAGGTTCGGCCCGAGCGGCGTAGCGGGCAACCACTTCGGCATCGAGCGGTGTGGCCTGCTGCCAGAGGTCGTCGAACGCGGCGATGAGCTCGCGATCAATCGGGGCATCACCCGACGTCTCGCCGACGAGATTCCACTCGACGCCCGTTTCGAGCGCCGCCCGCGACAGATTGCTCGAGCCCACGACCACGATCCCGCCCGAGGAATCAGCAATCCGCCACGCCTTCGGGTGAAACGACTTGGGCGAGCCGTGGAGTTGATCGAGCTCGACGAGCCGGGCCTCGAACGCGGGGCCGGCAAGGTCCATCCACCCAACGAGCCGCCTTAGCGCCTCGGGCGACGTGATGCCGAGGTAGTCGCCCACGAGCAGCCGGATCTTCGCCCCCGCGGCAATCGCACTGAAAAGCCCCTCGCGGACATGGTCGAGGCCAGAGGTCTGCACGAACGATGCGAGCAGATCGATCTCGCTCGCCCCCGGGAGCCGGTCTGCGAGCTGGGGCCAGAGGGGACGATCGGGGCCGGTGGTGAGAGAGAGCCGGGCCGAAGCTGCCGGCCCCGCCAGATAGTTCCCTTTCTCCGGAATCACATGCCGCACGCCGCCGCGGGGGTCGGGCATGTCGCCCGAATACCGCGGGATCACGTGCACATGCACGTGCGGCACGGTCTGGCCAGCGGCCGCCCCGGCGTTGAACCCAACGTTGTACCCATCGGGCTTCGGCTTGAGCCGCGTGTCAAGCATCGCTTTCACGATGCTGACCATCGCCATCAAGCTGTTTTTCTCGGCGTTTGTGCAGTCGAAGAAGGTGGGCACCACCCGATGCGTGATCACCAGCACATGGCCCGGCGACACGGGAAACCGGTCGTAGATCGCGAAGCAGTGCTCATCCACACAGATCCACTCGTCCCTGGGGAGATCCAGGAATGGCGAGGGGGGCGGTGATGAGGCATCTGGCCGCATCGACGCAGTGTACGAACTGGAGGGACAACCTTGGTCCCACCGCTGCCAGAAAGCCCAAAATCGCCCGGCTGGGCGGTAGACTCCCCGGCATGAAGAAGTCCTCCAAACCTCGCCGACCCGCTCGCAAAAAACTTGATACCTGGCACGCACTCCTCGATGAGGCTCGCCGCTTCCGCGACGCTCGCGACTGGTCCCAGTTTCACACACCCAAAAACCTCGCCGCAGCCATCGCCATCGAGGCCGCAGAGTTGCAGGAACAGTTTTTGTGGAAGACCGACAAGGAGATCGCTCAGAATCTCAAGTCTGGCCCCAAGCGCGATGCCGTTGTCGAAGAAGTTGCCGACATTTTTCTGTTCGCGCTCCTGCTCGCTGATCGGCTTGAGATCGACGTCGGCCAGGCGCTTGCCGACAAACTCGCCGCCAACGAGCAGAAATACCCCGTTGCTCTGGCC
>CALGAS010000504.1 GCA_937959175.1 uncultured bacterium
ACCCACAACCCACAACCCACAACCCACAACCCACAACCCACAACCCACAACCCACCGACTCATCACCCCACCAAACCCGTCACCCACCGCCTGCCTCCGGTGTCCCGCCCGGACCTGCCGGCTCATCCCGCGTGATGCAGTGCACCGCCCCGCGGCCGCGGATCAGCTCGCGGCAGTCAAAGGGCTCGACCCGCCGGCCGGGAAAACACGCCTCGATCTGCCGCAGCGCCGGCTCGTCGGTCGGCCCACCGAAGACCGGCACCACCACCAGGCCGTTCGCGACGTGAAAGTTGAGATGGCTGGCCGGCAACTGCGTGCCCTCAAAAGCAAACCGGGTCGGGATGTCGATCGGGATCACCTCCAGCCGCCGGCCCTTGGCGTCGCGACGCGTCGCCAACTGCTCGAGGTTGGCCGCGAGTGACGCGTGATTCGGATCGCCGGCATCGGGCTGGCGGGCAGCGAGCACCCGGCCGGGAGCAACGAACCGGGCCAGCTGGTCGATGTGGCCGTCGGTGTCGTCGCCGGCCAGCTCGCCCCCGACCCAGAGCACCTCGTCCACACAAAGCTGGTCGCGGATCGCTGCTGCCAGCTGATCCCGGTCGAGGCCCGGATTCCGCCGCTCGTCGACGAGGCACCGCTCATTAGCCAGCACCGTCCCCTCGCCGTCGGTCTCGATCCCGCCGCCTTCAAGCACGACGGGCGAGGTTCGCGGCTCGAGGCCGACATGCCGCGCGATCGCACGGCTGACGCGGGCGTCGTCGTCCCAAGGAGGATACTTTCCGCCCCAGGCGTTCCAGCCCCAGGCAACCGCCGCCCGCGGCGGCATGTCATCCGCCGCGTCGGGCCGCCTGACGAGAAACACCGGACCGGTGTCGCGGACCCACGAGTCGTTGGTGGGGATCGGCACACATTCCACGTTCGCGACTCCCTCCAGTCGCTCCCGCGGTTCGGCCAACAGCGACTCCGAGCCGATGATCCGGACTGGCTCGTGCCCGGCGACCAGCCGGGCGAGCCGCTCATAGACGCCGGGAATCGGCTCGAACGGTCCCAGCCAGGTCCGCCGCCGGTGCGGCCAGGCCAGCCAGGTGGCGGCATGCGGCTCCCACTCAGCCGGCAGGCGATACGAAAAAGGGGACATCCACCTTTTTTACACCCGGGCGGTGAAGTGAATAGGAAGCCTGCAAAAAAGGGGGATGTCCCCTTTTTCTGGCCCCTGTTTCAGAGGCCCCAGCGGTCGAGCAGCCCGCCGTAGGCGTCGATCCGTCGGTCGCGAAAGAAGGGCCAGCGGACCCGTGACCACTCGATCCGGCCGAGGTCGCAGTCGCAGAGGAGCAGCTCGGGCGAGTCGTGAGCGGCGATCGCCAGCCGCTGGCCGTTGGGGGCGTAGGCGACGCTTGCCCCCCAGAATCGCAGCGGCCCCTCGCGGCCGGTCCGGTTGACCGCCGCCACGAACACGCCGTTGGCGATCGCGTGGCTGCGGAGCATCGTGTCCCAGGATTCGTACTGCTCGGCATGGAGCGACTCCTCGCCGTCGAGCCAGCCGATCGCCGTCGGATAGAAGAGCACCTCCGCCCCGGCAAGCGCCGTCAGCCGGGCCGCCTCCGGATACCACTGGTCCCAGCAGACGAGCGGCCCGACCGCCAGCCGGCTGGTCGGCACGCTCATGAAGCCGGTGTCGCCGGGCGTGAAGTAGAACTTCTCGTAGTAGTGCGGGTCGTCGGGGATGTGCATCTTGCGGTAGACGCCCGCGGTCGAGCCGTCGGCGTCAACGACGACAGCCGTGTTGTGAAATAGCCCGTGGGCCC
The DNA here is from genome assembly GCA_937959175.1 of uncultured bacterium. Classification (GTDB taxonomy): domain Bacteria; phylum Planctomycetota; class Planctomycetia; order Pirellulales; family UBA1268; genus QWPN01. The sequence continues at coordinate 1,806 of CALGAS010000504.1, forward strand.
GTCGCTCGAAGACGCTGCCCACCAGCACGACGCCGTGCTCCCGGGCCGCCGCGGCGAGCCGCTCGGTCAGCGGCCCGGGCACCGGCTCGGCCTCGGCGAACTTCACGTGTTCCTCAGCCTGGCAGGGATACTCCCCGGCGAAGAGTTCCTGGAGGCAGACGACCGTCGCCCCCTGCGAGGCGGCCTCCGCAATCCCCGCCAGCGCCTGGGCGATATTGGCCTCCCGGTCGCCGCTGCAGGCCGACTGCACAAGCCCGAGCCGGACGACGCCACCGCCCCCGGCCTCGCGAGCCGTCATCCGGCCACCGCCTGCTCGAGCCGCGCCGCCGGCACCGGGAACTGCTCGGCCATGTCGGCGACCTCGGCCCGGATCGTGTCGAGCACGCCCGCGTCGTCGGGGCTCCGGAGGGCCCGCAGGATCCACTCCGCGATGCGGGCCATCTCATCACTGCCCATCCCGCGGGTCGTGAGGGCCGGCGTGCCGAGGCGGATGCCGGAGGGATCCATCGGCTTCCGCTCGTCGTAGGGAATCATGTTCTTGTTGCAGGTGATCCCGCAGCGGTCGAGCGTCTCCTCGGCCAGCTTGCCGCCGATCTCAAGCGGCGTGACATCGACGAGCATCAGGTGGTTGTCGGTGCCGCCGCTGACGAGCCTCACGCCGCCGGAGGCCAGGGCCGCCGCCAGCGCCCGGGCGTTGTCGATCACCCGCTGGCCGTAGGCCTTGAACTCGGGCTTGAGGGCCTCGGCAAAGGCGACCGCCTTGCCGGCGATCACGTGCATGAGGGGGCCGCCCTGGGTGCCCGGGAAGACCGAGCGATCGAGATCCTTGGCGTGGGCGGCCCGGCACATTGCGATCCCGCCGCGGGGGCCGCGGAGGGTCTTGTGAGTCGTGCTGGTGACGAAGTCGGCCACGGGCACGGGATTGTCGTGGAGCCCCGCCGCCACGAGCCCCGCGTAGTGGGCCATGTCGACGAGCAGCTTCGCGCCGACCTCCTCGGCAATCTCAGCGAAGCGGCCGTGGGGGATCTCGCGGGGATAGGCGCTGGCCCCGGCCACGATCAACTTCGGCTTGTGCTCCTTGGCGAGCCGGGCCACCTGGTCGAAGTCGAGCAGCGAGTCCTCGCGGCGGACGCCGTAGTGGACGAAGTTGTAGAGGATGCCCGAGGCGTTGAGCTTCATGCCGTGGGTAAGGTGGCCGCCGTGGGCGAGATCGAAGGCCAGCACGGTGTCGCCCGGCTTGATCGCCGCCAGGTAGACCGCGGAGTTGGCCTGGCTGCCGGAGTGGGGCTGAACGTTGACATGCTCCGCCCCGAAGACCTGCTTGAGCCGGTCGCGGGCCAGGTCTTCGACCTTGTCGACAAACTCGCAGCCGCCGTAGTAGCGACGGCCCGGATAGCCCTCGGCGTATTTGTTGGTCAGCACGCTGCCGACCGCCTGCATCACGGCGGGGCTGGTGAAGTTCTCGCTGGCGATCATCTCGAGGCCGTCCTGCTGCCGGACCTGCTCGGCGGCCACGGCACTCCAGACTTCGGGATCTTCCTGCTCGAGCATGTTCATCGGAGCCTCCTGCGGGTTGGGTGGCGGCGGAAAACCAGCCTCACCATGATAGGCGGCTGCCGCCCATTTCGCACCGGCCCACCGCCGCCACCCCGGGAAACGGCTCGCTCAGTCGAACAGCAGCGGCTCGGGCATGAAGGTCAGCACCGGAATCGCGAACATCGCCAGCCCGAGCGCCGTGCGAAACCCGCCGATCGGCTCCCGCTCCTGGCGGATCGGAGGATGATCCACGCCCAGAAAGGTCACGATCACGACCAGGGCCACCCAGTTGGTCCGCCCGGTGACGATCACCGCCAGGATCGAGGTGATCAGGGCTCCGCGGGCCACCCAGTTGCCGAAGCGGGGTCCAAACACGGCGTAGCAGATGTGGCCGCCGTCGAGCTGGCTGACCGGCAGCATGTTCAAGCCCGTCACCAGCAGGCCGACCCAGCCGGCCATGAAGAGGGCGTTGGGCGAGACGGTCGTGCCGGTCGGCAGGTCGGGCCGCACCAGGCCCTGGATCCAGGTGGCCAGCGGCGCCAGCGCGAAGGGATTCGACTGCCCGGCCGTCCCCTCCAGGAGCCCGAGCGTCAACAGCGGCAGGGCGACGACCATCCCCGCCAGCGGGCCGGCGACGGCGATGTCGAAGAGTTCTCGGCGATTAGCGCGAGAGCCCTCCATTCCGATCACGGCGCCGAGCGTGCCGGTGAGCAGGACCGGCATCGGAATAAAGAAAGGGAGCGTGGCGGGGATGCCATGAATCCGAGCGGCGACGAAGTGGCCGGCCTCGTGGGCTGTCAGGACCGCCATCACCGAGACCATATAGAGGAGCCCCCGGTCCCAATGGGCTGCCACGGCCGAGGCGATCCCGGCGTCATCGAGGCCTAGCATGAGCGGCTCCCAGCCCACCGCCCCGGCGGCAAAGGTGGTCAGGCAGGTCAGCAGATAAAGCAGCATCTGCAACCGCCGCGGCGGTTGCCGCCGGCGATGGCCCAGCAGGGCCTCGAGTTCACGTCGCGAAGAGTCGTCGGGCTGGTGCATAGGGCGGTCTGGGCAGGATATCGGCCCCCTGGCTTCTGGTACACTGCGGGGTCGTTCGGCACCTCAAAAACCACGTGGAACTCAATCGATGGATCATCCCGCCCGCCTGGCCCTGCTCAGCCTCGCCCTGGCAACGTCCCTCTTCGCCTCCGCCCCGGCTGCCGATGCTCCGGTCGTGGCCGTCGTGGCGGTCGATGGTTACGCCGACGTGAAGCAGCAACTCGGCTGGCTCGGGCAGCGGGTCGGCAATCCGCAGCTCGCCGCCCTCGCCGAGTCGTTCGTGATGATGGCGACGCAGTTCAAGGGTCTGGCGGGCCTCGACGTGAAGCGGCCAGCCGGCATCGTCGTCACCGCCAGCGGCGACCAGCCGGTGATCCATGGCTACGTGCCGGTCAAGGATCTCGACCGGCTCCTCGATGTGCTCAAGGGAACGACCGGCCCCGTCGCCCAGGCCGGCGGCAAGCGGCTGATCACACTGCCCACCGGGATGCAGCTCGAGATCGCCGAGGAGGACGGCTGGGCGGTGATCGCGCCGGCGGGCAGCCCGGCCGGGCCAGACAAGCCCGCTGACCTGATCGCCGGCGTGGCCGGCAAGTTCTCGCTGGGCGTGAAGGCCTTTCCGGCTCGGATGCCCGAGGGGATGCGGGAGCAGGTCAAGGCGATGATCGAACAGGGCGCCGACGCCGCTGCTGCCCAGGGCCAGCCGATGGACGCCGCCGCCCTCGATGCGGCGTTCGAAGGCCTCGAGGAGACGGAGTCGATTCTGTTCGGGCTGGCGATCGACCCGGACGGCGACCAGATCTTCATCGAGAGCGGCAGCCAGATGGTGCCGGGCAGCAGTGGTGCAGAAGCCTGGACCGCAGCGGGTAAGGCGGGCAAGGCACTCGGCCTGCCCGCGGCCGGCGACGGCAAGCCGGCGGCGGTCGCGGGGCATCACAGCCAGGCGGTTCCCGAGGCAACGCGGGTGGCCGTGGAGGCGACGCTCGCCCAGGCCCTCCCGGCCGGCACGGGCGACCCCGTCACCGACGCCCTCTTCGGCCTGGTCCAGGATCTGATCGGCAGCATGCTCGACACCGGCGGCATGGACCTGGGGCTCGCGGTCGATACCAGCGGCGTCACCGGCGACGAGCTCCTCCCGGCCGTCACGCTGGCAGCGCGGATCAAGGATGGCCCGGCGCTCGAGAAGCAGGTCAAGAATCGGTTTGGCAAGGAGGGCAGCCTGCCGCCCGAGGTAACGATCGCCTTCGACGCCGGCCGCAAGGCGGGCGCCAACCTCCATGAGGTCGAAATCGACCTCGTCGGCACGCCCTTGGCGGACACCGTCGGCGACACCCTCCGGGCGACGCTGGCCGTCACCGACGATCGGGCCTATCTGCTGACCGGCGGGGACGTGGCCGACCGGATCGCCGCGGCGGTCGCCGCCGGCAAAAAGGCCGATCCCGACGCCACGCCGCTGACGCGAGTCGAGCTTTCCGTGCCCGCCCTGCTCGGCTTCGCAGCCGAGATGGCCAAGGCCGGCCAGCCGGGCGAACCGCTGGGGCCGGCCCTGGCCAACGCCGCCAAGGATGCCGCTGCCAAGCCCTCGGCCATCGTCCGGATGACGATGCAGCCGATCGAGCGGGGAGCGGCGATGCGGCTGGCCGCAGATGCCGGCGCGATCGAGTCGATCGCCGGGGCGATCATGGCCCAAGGGATGGCCGCCGGACCGCCCGGAGCGGGATTTCCGGGGGGCGGCGTTCCGACGTTTGCTCCGTAGAGGCCGCCCCATGATTCGATCCGCCATGGAGCCAGCCGACGCCGCCAGCCTTGTTCGCCGCGAGATTGCCGGGGTGGCGATCGCCGATCTCGTTCGTGAGCACGGCACGCCGCTCTACGTCTACGACGCCGAGACGATCCGCCGCCGCTGCCGCGACCTGGCCGCCTGGGATACCGTCCGTTTCGCCCAGAAGGCCTGCTCGAATCTCGCGGTGCTCGATCTGGTCCGCCGCGAGGGCGTCGTCGTCGACGCGGTCAGTGCCGGCGAGATCGCGCGGGCGCTGGCGGCAGGCTATCCGGCCCATGCCGAGCCGGGAGCGGCCACGGCCGACACGCTGCCGCCGGTCCACCCGATCGTCTACACCGCCGACATCTTCGACCGGGCGAGCCTTGAGGCCGTCGTTCGGCATGGGATTCACGTCAACTGCGGCTCGGCCGACATGCTCGAGCAGCTCGCGGAGCGGATGCCGGGGGCGGGCGTTACACTCCGCGTAAATCCCGGCTTCGGCCACGGCCACAGCCAGAAGACCAACACCGGCGGCGAGGGCTCGAAGCACGGCATCTGGCACGAGGAGATTCCCGAGGTCCTCCGGCGGGCGGAATGGGCGGGGCTGTCGGTGACAGGCCTCCACATGCACATCGGCAGCGGTGCGGACCTCGCCCACCTTGGCGAGGTGGCCGGGGCTCTGGAGCGGGTGGCCCGCGAGATCGGCCGCTCCCTGACCACGATCTCAGCCGGCGGCGGCCTGCCGGTGGCGTATCAGGCCGGTGAGGAGGAGGCCGACCTAGCCGGCTACTACTCGCTCTGGGACGCGACCCGCAAGCGACTCGAGGAAGCCTTCGGCCACCGGATTCGTCTCGAGATCGAGCCGGGCCGGTTCCTCACGGCCGAGGCGGGCTTTCTGATCACCGAGGTTCGGGCGATCAAGCGGCAGGGCTCTCGGAAGTACCTCCTGGTCGATGCCGGCTTCAACACGCTGGCCCGACCGGTCCTCTACGGCTCCTACCATCCGATGAGCCTCTGCCCCGTCGCCGAAGCGGCGGTCGAGGCCTGCGAGGAGGTCGCGGTGGGCGGGCCGCTCTGCGAATCGGGCGACATCTTCACGCAGGCCGAAGGCGGCTTCGTGACGAGCCGGCCGCTCCCGGTGGCGAGTGTCGGCGACGTGCTCGTGATCGAGATCGCTGGCGCCTACGGCTTCGTGATGGCGAGCAACTACAACTCAAAGCTCCTGCCGGCCGAGGTTCTGATCGACGGCGGCTCGCCCCGGCTGGTGCGGGCCCGGCAGACGCCCGAGGACCTCATCCGCGGCGAGACGGTCTGACGCCCGCGGCCGTCGGTCGGGCCGGCGGGCATGGAGGCGGTCGGGCCGGCCCGACGTCATCGCCGCGTGCCGGAGCGGCGATACCCAACGACCAGCCGTCCCCGCGGAGAGCGGGCGAAGGTTCCGGGGTTGATTGGTCGTGATCGCGGATTGGGCGGGCTGGTGGTGAACGGTTTCGCGGACTCCCGGGGACGGCTCTCGCCCAACGGCCCGCCGTCCCCCCGGCTCGCGCCGGGGGGCTTTTATGGGG
>CALGAS010000505.1 GCA_937959175.1 uncultured bacterium
GCGATCCTCCGCATGCACCTCGAGGAGACGGCCGTGGGGCGGTAGCCGCGAGGGCAGGATCGCGAGGGCGGGATCGCGTGCAGGAAACAGCATGCGTGCTGCGTCCGTGCGGCCCCATAGAAGCCCCCCGGCGCGAGCCGGGGGGACTGCGGGTGAATCACCGTCGTCGGATGGTTGCCACCACGGGCGGAGCTTCCAGAAGTCGGATTCGCGTGACTCCTCACGGTTGGCTCGGGGGGCGAACGGGGTAGGGGCGGGTTTTTCGGTGGTGATCGCGGTTTGGGCGTCGTGGAGGTGAACGATCGGCGGGCTTCCGGGGGCTTGGGCGGCCCAACGGCCCGCCGTCCCGCCCGGCTCGCGCCGGGCGGCTTCTATGAAAAGGGGACTGGCTCCGAGCCCGCGAGGTGCCTGTCCCCTTTTCCCCCGGCCCAGGAGCCAACTCGTCTCGCTCTGCCTACTTCGGCGTCGCCTTGCGACGCCGGGTGCGGCGGCTGCTCATTTCCGGCATCGCCTCTTCGACGAGTCGCGTCATCGTGTTGAGATGGACGCCGAGCATCTGGGCCGCCTTGCCCTTGTGGCCGTCGGTCATCGCGAGGGCCTGGCGGACGGCGAGCTTTCGCAGCTCTTCAAGGTTCACGACAGGGAGCGGATTCTCGACGGTCAGCGGCAGCGAGGCGATGGCAGCGGCCGGCAGATCCTGCGATTCCGGCACCGCGACGTCGTCGCCGTCGGGCAGCGAGGGCGGGGCGTCCAACGCGTAGACCCGTTCGATCACCTGCGAGAGCTGGCGGACGTTGCCCGGCCAGCGATACCGCATGAACCGTGCCATCGTCGCGGCATCGGGCTGCCAGGGGTCGACACCGAACCGCTCGGCAAAGAACAGCCGGAAGTGATCGACAAACAGCGGGATGTCAGCCGCCCGGTCGCGGAGAGGCGGCACGGCCAGTTCGATCGTGTTGAGCCGGTAGTAGAGATCCTCGCGGAACGTGCCTTCGCGGACCTCGGCGGTCAGGTCGCGGTTGGTGGCGGCGATCACCTGCACGTCCACCTGAAATGAATCGGTCGAGCCGACCGGGGTCACCTCCCGCTGCTGGAGCACCCGCAGCAGCCGGGGCTGCAGATCGAGCGGCATCTCGCCGATCTCGTCAAGGAAGACGATGCCTCCCTCGGCCGCCCGAAAAACGCCGCGGGAAGGGCCGACCGCGCCGGTGAACGAGCCCTTTTCGTGGCCGAAGAGCTGGCTCTCGATCAGCGTGGCCGCCATTGCCCCGCAGTTGACGGCAACGAACGGCTTGGCAGAGCGGGCTCCCAGAGCGTGGAGGGCCCGGGCGATCTCCTCCTTGCCACAGCCGGTCTCGCCGGTGATCAAGACGGTCGACTCGACGGCAGCGGCCCGCCGCAGCGTCGACTCGAGCGCGCGGGCTGCCGGTGATTCGCCGACCAGCCGATCCCAGCTGCGGCCGCGGTCTCGCAGTCGAGCCGCGAAAGGGGATCCGTTGCCGGAATCCTTTCCGGCGGCCCCGTTCCGAAAGCCGCTTCCGTTTGATTCACCGTTGTGGTGAAGCCCGTTGGGGTGCGGCCCCCGAGCATCGTCTGCGGCCGTGACAGCAGTGCTGGCAGGCTGGGAATCGACGCTGTTTTTCTCGTAGTCCGATTCCATGACTGCCCTCTTGCCGGGAGACCTTCATGCCATTGATGGGGCGAAGCTGTTGGGGCGGAGTATAGATTCCCAATATGTGTGAAACATGTGCCCCCGGATGATTTTCTTCAAAGAAATATATTTGTCCAGCGGATTTTTGGTTGTTTCGGCACAATCGTTGCATGTAGCAGGGTTTCCCCGGCAACGCCCGAGCCAACGTCGAAACCGCGTTCACCTCACCCAGGCTCGGGGTAAGCCCGTGCCGTGT
>CALGAS010000506.1 GCA_937959175.1 uncultured bacterium
TACGGAAGTGTATCCCCCTGCGACCACGCCTTCAAACGATCTGCAACAGGGTGTGTGCCGGTCGTGCAGATTACCCGGGTAATAGGGGATTGATGTGCCCCGGCTGCGGTCACGGCCTGGCGGCCATTCGGGCGGCCTCACTGTGGAGCGGCTGGTAGCGGTAGTAGACCTCGAGCGTCAGGGCGGCCAGGGCCGTGCCGTAGACCCGGCCGCCGTGCCGTCCCCAGACACCATCGGGATCCCAGCTGCCGTCGAGCTGGCCGCCGGAGCGGTGCTGGAGGGGCAGCAGCGCCGTTTGCAGCCGCCTGTTCCAGGTGTCCCACTGCGGGCCGCCAGCATGGAACGACGCCAGCGTGCCGTAGTACCAAGTGTAGATGTTGTAGGTTTCCCGTGACGGGAGCGACTGCGACAAGACGCCGCAGGCCTCGATGGCGGCCGGATGATCTGCCGGCATCCCCATCAGGAGCCGGCAGAACAAGGCCTCGGCGGTCATGGCGAGGCTGGCCCGCTCACCCGGGCGGTAGCTCACCAGACCGCCCGCCGTACCGCCTGAGACGCCGGTCAGAAAGGAGCCCGCCCGGGCCTCGGCTGCCTCGAAGCCGGACAGGCCGGCGTTCTTGGCAGCAGCCAACGCCATCACCTGCCAGCCGAGTTGGCTGGTGTCGCCCCGATCGCCCGCGGCATATCGCCAGCCGCCGGTGATGGGGTGCTGCATCGCCAGCGTGTAGCGGATTGCCCGATCGACAACTGGCCGCAGGGTCTCATCCCCGCTCATGGCGGCCGCCTCGGCCACCGCGATCGTCGCCATGCCGTGGCAGTAGAGCGAGGCGAAGAAGGCAGCCTCGCCTGCCAGCGATCCGTCGGCCCGCTGCCGCTCGACGAGATAGCCGAGGCCGCGGGCCACGGTGGCGGCATGCGGACCCTCCTGGTGGGTGTTGCCGGCGCCGAGAAAGGCCAGCAGCGCCAGCCCAGTAACGCCGTGGTCGGCCCGGCCTCCGACGCTGGCGGCATGCTGGCTGGCTCCTGCGCGGCCACGGCCAGCCCCGTGTCGGGCGGCGTCCCAGCGGCCGTCGCTCGACTGGTTGCGGGCCAGCCAGGCGAGTGCCGCCCGCACCGCCTGCTCCGTTTCCTCGGAGCCACCGCGGGCGGCAGCAGCCGCTGCCCGCCGGCTGCCGATGCGATCAGCATACGTCGCGGGGAGGCGGGGGCCTGGAGCAGCCTGCCGGTCATCAACTGGCTCCGCTTCTTCGGCGGCGCCGCCTGTTTCGACGACGACCGACTCATCGGCAGGAGCCGTGGCTGCCAAATCGTCAGGAGGAGCATCCAGCAGCGGCACGAGATCGGGCGGGGCCGGCGGTGGTTCGGCCGTCGCGAGGGAGGGCAGGGGGGGAGCCTCCGCGGCCGCCGGTTCCGACGGTGCCGCTGGCGGGTCGGGCAGGTTTTCTGCCGGGTTGCCGATGGCATCGGCCGCATCGGCCACGGCATCGTCGGCCTGGTCGTCGGCCAGCACGACGAGCATCGTCATCCGCCCTTCGTCACGCTGGCCCCACGACGCCGGCGACCAGCCGCCGACGAACGCGGCCACGACCGCAATCACCAAATGCAGGATCACCGACAGGCCGATGCACTTCTCGAGCGTCCGCGACTGGAGCCAGCCGGTTCGTACCAGCACGGTCACGCCCGCGCCAGCCGCAGCCGCCACGATCACCACCGCGAGTTCCGCCGCTCCCATGGCCGCCGCTCACTTTCGCGTGCTGCCCGCCCCGGTGCGGACAGAGATCGCCACGTGTCGCACGCCCGCCGAACGACAGGTCTCGTAGATCTCGGCCATCCGGCCGTGCGAGACCGCCCGTTCGCCCCGGATCATGACGGCGAGCTCGGGGCTCGCCTCGCGGGCGGCGGACAGCCGGCTGCCCAACTCTTCGATCGAGACCTCGTCTGGGCCCAGCCGGAGGGCTCCCGCCGCCTCGACCTCGACGATCTCCGGCCGGCCCGCCGCGACGGCCGCGGCCGCTCCCACCTCGGGCAGATCGAGTTCGAACTGTCGTTCGTCGCCCGAAAACTTGGTGGCACACATGAAGAAGATCGTGATCACAAGGATCACGTCGATCATCGG
>CALGAS010000507.1 GCA_937959175.1 uncultured bacterium
GGGGACTGGCTCCGAGCGAAGCGAGGTGCCTGTACCCTTTTCCAACCCGAGGACAAACGCAATCAAGGGTTCGCCCCGAGCCCCGAACCCAAAAGAAAAGGACCCGTGGTTTGGGGAAACCACGGGCCCGTAGCGGCTATCGAAGTGTGGGTCTTGGGGGGGGGAACAGCCGCTGAAAAGATCCTGTTGTTCGGTTAGGTCGATCGGACATTCTGCCCTTCAACTCCAAAACTATACACCCGGACGCTGCCTCGTGTCGACAAGGCCCTCTATTTTTTTTCCGTGAGCGGGCTGCCACAGGCCGCATAATCGGCCACCCGTCGGCCATTGCCGCTTCACCTGCGATTCCGGCCGAATCAGCCCGGATTTTGACGTTTCCGGAGTTTGCTAGGCTACCCGGGCGGACACGTTCCGAGCGGGAAGGATCCCCCGCAGTCTTCGAGATCCCCCCATTCAGGTATCCCGCCAGCCCTGCCATGCCGACTTCCCCTGCCGACCCATTTTCCGCCCGTGGTTCCTTCGAGACGGGCAACGGGCCCGCCGCCCTCCATCGCCTCCGGGCCCTCGACGACGCCGGCGTGACCAACACCTCCCGGCTGCCCTACTCGCTGCGGATGATCCTCGAGGCCCTGCTGCGAACCTGCGACGGCTACGCCGTCACCGAAGCCGACATCCGGGCCCTGGCCACCTGGGAGGCGGCCAAGCCGGCGGCGCGGGAGATTCCCTTCAAGCCGGCCCGGGTCGTGCTGCAGGACTTCACCGGCGTGCCCTGCGTCGTCGACTTGGCGGCGATGCGGGCGGCGATGCAGCGGCTGGGGGGCGATCCCGGCAGGATCAACCCGCTCGTGCCGGTCGATCTGGTCATCGACCACTCGGTGCAGGTCGACTTCTTCGGCACCCATGACGCCCTGGCCAAAAATGTCGACATCGAGTTCGCCCGCAATGCCGAGCGGTATGCCTTCCTGCGGTGGGGCCAGCAGGCTTTCCGCAACTTCCGCGTCGTCCCGCCGGCGATCGGGATCGTGCACCAGGTCAACCTCGAATACCTGGCCGGCTGCGTCTTCCTCCGCGACTCGGCCGACGGCGGCCTCCCGGTGGCCGTACCCGACACGCTCGTTGGGACCGACAGCCACACCACCATGATCAATGGCCTCGGCGTCGTCGGCTGGGGCGTCGGCGGGATCGAGGCCGAGGCGGTGATGCTCGGCCAGCCGCTCTCGCTCTTGCTGCCGGAGGTCGTCGGCTTCGAGCTGACCGGCGAGCTGCCCCCCGGGGCCACCGCGACCGACCTCGTCTTGACGGTCACCGAGATCCTCCGCAAGGCGGGCGTGGTCGGCAAGTTTGTCGAGTTCTTTGGCCCCGGCCTGACCTCGATGCCGCTGGCCGACCGGGCCACGATCGCCAACATGGCCCCCGAGTACGGGGCGACGATGGGCTTCTTCCCGGTCGACGACGAGACGCTTCGCTACCTCCGGCTGACCGGCCGGCCGGCCGAGCAGGTGACGCTCGTCGAGCGATACATGAAGGAGCAGGGGATGTTCCGGACGGCCGCCGCGGCGGTGCCGGAGTTCACCACCCGGCTTGGCCTCGATCTGGGCAGCGTCGTGCCCAGCCTGGCCGGCCCCAAGCGGCCTCAAGACCGGGTGCCCCTCTCGGCCGTCAAGCAGACCTTTGCCGCGGCCCTGACCGCCCCGACCGCCCAGCGGGGCTTCGCGCTCGAGGGGGAGGCCCTCCGGCGGACCGCCGCCGTCCAGACCAACGGCCATGCCGATCAGATCGCCCATGGGGCGGTCGTGATCGCGGCGATCACCAGCTGCACCAACACGAGCAATCCCGACGTGATGGTCGCTGCCGGCCTGGTGGCCCGTAAAGCCACAGAAAAAGGCCTTGCCGCCAAGCCCTGGGTGAAGACGAGCCTCGCTCCCGGCAGCCGGGTCGTCACCGACTACCTCGAGAAGTCGGGGCTCGACAAGGATCTCGACGCCCTCGGCTTCGAGACGGTCGGTTACGGCTGCACGACCTGCATCGGCAACTCCGGGCCTCTGCCCGGGCCGGTGGCCAAGGCCGTCACGGAGGGAGACCTCGTGGCCGCGGCGGTCCTCTCGGGCAATCGCAACTTCGAGGGTCGGGTCAATCCGCTGGTCAAGGCCAACTGGCTGGCCAGCCCGCCCTTGGTCGTCGCCTATTCGCTCGCCGGCACCACCGACATCGACCTGGCGAGCGAGCCGCTCGGCACGGGCCGCGACGGCCAGCCGATCTACCTGGCCGACATCTGGCCCAGCCGCGAGGAGGTCCATCAGGTGGTGGCCGAGAGCGTTTTGCCCGAGCAGTTCCGGGCCCGCTACGGCAACGTCTGGGACTCCAACCAGCGGTGGAACGACGTGCCTGTCACCGCCGGCGAGCTCTACGACTGGGACGCCACGAGCACCTACATCCAGGAGCCGCCCTTCCTCGCCGAACTGACCCGCGAGCCGCGGGCCCCGGAGAGCGTCGTCGGGGCGAGGGTGCTCCTGGCCCTCGGTGACAGCGTCACCACCGACCACATTTCGCCGGCCGGCAGCATCGCCAAGACGAGTCCGGCCGGCACCTACCTCGTCGAGCACGGCGTCGCCCCGGAAGACTTCAACAGTTACGGCGCCCGCCGCGGTAACGACCGGGTGATGACCCGCGGGACCTTCGCGAACATCCGGATCCGGAATCTGCTCGCCCCCGGCACCGAAGGGGGCGTGACCCGACTGCTGCCCGGCGGCGAGGTGATGCCGGTCTACGATGCGGCCCTGAAGTATCGCGAGCAGGGCACCCCGCTGGTGGTGCTCGCCGGCAGCGAATACGGGACCGGCAGCTCCCGCGACTGGGCCGCCAAGGGAACGATGCTCTTGGGCGTGCGGGCGGTCTTGGCCGCCAGCTTCGAGCGGATTCATCGCTCCAACCTGGTCGGGATGGGCGTCCTTCCGCTGGTGCTGCCCGATTCCTGGCAGGAACTCGGCCTGACCGGTGAGGAGACTTTCGACATTCCCTTCGACGCCCTCGCTCCGCGGGCCATGATCACCGTCACCGCGACGAGCCCCGACGGCAGCACGAAGGAGATCCCCTGCCTGGTGCGGATCGACACGCCGGTCGAACTCGATCAGTTCAAGGCCGGCGGGATCCTGCCCTTCGTCCTCCGGCGGCTGCTGGCAGAGTGACCGCGACCGCCCCGATCGCTCCCTTCCGGTTTGCTTGGTGAGCCCGCAAAGTCTGCCAAGGGGCTGTTTTGCCCGTGTCTGAGGGGGTCGGCGGCTGATCGTGCCCTTCGAACGGATATTCTTCCGGGAGGGTCCCCGTATCGAATGCGTCCGGTTTCCGTATAGTGCTGCTGGCATCCAAGCGGAGGCCGCAGGCGGCGGAGCGGACGATGATTTCAACGACGAACAGCAGGCCGCGGCGGAATGCCGCCGCCACCACGACCAGGGGCAGCGGTGCGACCGACGAGGTTGATCCTCGTGGCCGGCCCGGCGCCCACACCCGCGAGGCGATCACGCCGGTCGTGATCCGTGAACTCGAGCGGTCGCTGCCCCCGGACAGCCGGCGGCCGCTTTCGGTGCGGTCGAGCTTGCTGGCGGCCGGCATCGACGCCGCCCGGCTCGGCGACGCGATCAACCGGATCGAGGGCCGCTACGGGATGCGGTTTCGCGAGGAGTGGCTCCTGGACGTGCAGACCTGCGGTGACCTCGTGCAATGCGTCGCCGAGCGGATGTTTGACGCGGCCGACCGGGCCCCGCCCCGCGTCACGCCCCGGCCTCAGGCCGGCCTGGCTGCGGAGCGGCCCGAACAGGATTCGGCGTTTCCGGAGTGTCGTGTCATCGAGGAGCGGCTGGCAACGCTCGAGCAGGCCGGCCTCGCCAATCCCTTTCTGCTAGCACACGAGGCGGTCGCGGGCCGCTCGGCTCGGATCGCCGGCCGCGAGATCGTCAGCTTCACGAGTTTCGACTATCTCGGACTCTCCGGGCATCCCGCCGTCACCGCCGCCGCCAAGGCGGCGATCGACCGCTTCGGCTGCGGCGCCTCAGCCAGCCGGTTGGTGGGGGGCAACACGACGCTGCTCGAATCGCTCGACCGGGAACTGGCGGAGTTCCTCGGCGCCGAAGGAGCGGCGGTCTTTCCCTGCGGCTACGGCACCAACGCCTCTGTCTTGGGGCATCTCTTTGGCAACGGCGACCTGATCCTCTACGACGAACTCTCGCACAACAGCATCGCCCAGGGCGTCACGGCCTCCGGCGCCGCCGCCCGCAGCTTCCGACACAACGACGCCGACTCCCTCGACGGGCTGCTCCGCGATCTCCGCGGCCGCTACCGCCGGGTGGTGGTCGCGATCGAGGGCGTCTACAGCATGGACGGCGACTACCCCGATCTGCCCCGCTTCATCGAGATCAAGCAGCGGCACGAGGCGTTGCTCTACGTCGACGAAGCCCACTCCCTGGGCACGATGGGCCCGACGGGGCGGGGCATCTGCGAGCACTTCGGCGTCAGTCCCGCGGCCGGGGATCTCTGGATGGGCACGATCAGCAAGTCGCTCGGCTCCGGCGGTGGCTACATCGCCGGCGGCCAGCGGCTGGTCGACTACCTGCGGCTGACCACCCCGGCGCTCGTTTTCTCAACCGCCTGCTCCCCCGCCAACTCGGCGGCGGCCCTCGAAGCGGTGCGGGTCATGCGGCGGGAGCCCTGGCGGGTCGGACGGCTCCGGGAGCGTTCCGACCTGTTCCTGAAGCTGGCGATCGACGCCGGACTCGACACCGGCACCAGCGACAACACGCCGGTCATCCCGGTCATTCTCGGCAGTTCCGAACGGGCGCTGGCGGTCTCCCAGCGACTGCTCGAGCGGGGCATCAATGCCCGGCCGATCCTCTATCCCGCCGTCCGCGAGTCGGCCGCCCGGGTCCGGTTCTTCATCACCGCCGAGCACACCGAAGACCAGATCGTGCGGGCCGTCGAGGAAGTCACCGCCGCCGTCGCCCGCTGACGCCGCCCGCTGCGGGCTCGGGCTGTGCCCGAGCCATTTCGCGGACGCTTGCTGCAGGCTCGGGGCGGGCCCGAGCCATTTCGCGGACGCTTGCTGCGGGCTCGGGGCGGGCCCGTATTTCGTGTGTCCTCGGGTTGGAAAAGGGTACAGGCACCTCGCTTCGCTCGGAGCCAGCCCCCTTTTCCGTACGCGCACATTTCCACCACTAACCCACCCCAAACGCGATCACCACCTGCGCCTCACGCCGCCTCACTAACCGGCTTCGGGGCGGCGACCCTCGGCCAGGCGAGCGTCGGCTTCCCAAAGAGGCCATCCCAGACTCGGTCGCGGCGGGGCCTGACCAGCCGGTCGGTGACGACGATCAAGGCCGGCAGAAAGATCAGCTCGGCCACCGTAGCGGCTGCCACCGCGGCGCAGGCGAGCAGGCCGAATCCCGCCAGCGTCGGCACGCTGCTGGCCATCACCGCGGCGAAGCCGACCGAGAGCACCAGGCCCCCGATCATCACCGCGTTGCCCGTCTCGACCACCGCCCGCCGGACGGCCGTCTCGATCGAGATCCCTCGCCGGCGATGCCGGGCGAGCGCCGCCAGCACGTGGACCGTGTCATCAACGGCCAGGCCCAGGCAGACGTTGAACACGATCACGCTGGCCGGATCGAGGCCCCGGCCGGTCAGCACGAGCACCGCTCCGATCACCGCCAGCGGGAAGACGTTGGGAATCATGCTGACGATCCCGGCCAAGGGCGAGCGGAAGGCGACCGCCAGAATCCCGCCGATCACGAGGACCTCCAGGAGCAGGCTCGAGCCCAGGTCGGTGACCAGTTGGCGGATGTTGCGGGCGGAAACGACCGACATCCCCGCCAGGCTGAACCGCCAGCCCGGCCGGGCGGCCGACATTTCGGCTAGGTCGGCGTCGATCCGATCGTAGAGCAGCTCGAGCCGGCGGGATCCGAGGTCCGAGACCCTCGCCCGTACGATTGCCAGCCGGTCCGACGGCGAGACCAGGTCGGCACACTCCTCGGCCGGCAGCCGTTGGCGAGCCCGCGGCGGCAGCGAGCCGGCGACGCTCGCCAGCGAGACGGGCCGCGAGACATGACCCTCCGCTGCCAGCGTCTCGCCGACCTCAGCCAGGGCTTCAAAGACCTCGCCCGACCGCCAGTCAACCTCTTCCGGCCAGCCGACCACCACGTCGAAGCCCATCACGCCGCCGAACTCTTCATCGACGCTCGCCAGGGCCACCGCTGCCGGTGCCTGCCGCGGCAGGGAGTCGGCGACCCGGTTGTCTGCCTCCAATGAGCCGCCCAGCAGGGCCAGCAGGAGCGTGCCGACGCAGGCGACAGCCGACAGCGGCCGGGCGTGCCGCACCGAGAAGGCTGCCAGGCTGCCGGCCAAGCGGCTGGCCCGCCGCGAGGAGCGGCCCAACTTTCGGCCGGCCAGGAAGGGGAGCGTCGCCAGGAGGGGCGTGAGCAGCGTCACGGCCAGGAAGCTCGCCAATGCGCCGACCGCCGCCGCGATCCCGAAGGTCCGAACCGTGTCGATCCGGGCGACCGCCAGCGAGGCGAAGCCGATCGCCGTGACGATGCTCGTCAGCCCGCAGGCGGTGCCGACCCGGCGGACCGCTCCCGACGACGCCGCCAGCGGATCGAGGCCCCGGCGGGCGCTGCGGCGCATGTCCTCGATGAAGTGGATCGAGTCGCAGGTGCCGACCACCAGGGCCAGCGAGGGGACGACGCTCGTCAGGATGTTGACCGGCGCGCCGCAGAGCCCCAGGACGCCCATCGCCCAGACCGCACCGATGAAGGGGGGCAGGCAGGCGACCAGCGTGCTGCGAACGCTGCGGGCCACGCTGGCGGAGATGATCAGGGCCAGCGAGAGCCCCAGCGAGTTGAACACGATCATGTCCCGCCGGAGGGCCCGGGTGGCCTGCTCGCGGAGGGCCGGAATACCGGTCAACTCGATCGTCAGCGGCCCTTCGTCGGCCGCTGCCAGGATGGCT
>CALGAS010000508.1 GCA_937959175.1 uncultured bacterium
AGATGGCACGGGCCCGCCCCGAGCCTGCGTGAGGTGAGCCCTTTCTAATCTGCTACGATTTTGCGCCGCGGGGTGTTGCCCGCCAGACCCGTGTTGGAGATTGAGCCGATGACCCAGTTGGAGCGTGCCCGCCAGGGCGAGATCACCCCCGAGATGCAGTTTGTCGCCACGCGGGAAGACCTGCCGGTAGAGACGATTCGCGACGAGGTCGGCCGGGGCCGGATGGTGATTCCGGCCAACCGGGTCCACCTCACCAAGCGGCTCGAGCCGATGTGCATCGGCGTGGCCAGCCTCACCAAGATCAATGCCAACATCGGCAACTCCGCGGTCACCAGCGACGTCGACAGTGAGCTCGAGAAGCTCCACATGGCGGTCCACTACGGGGCCGACACCGTGATGGACCTCTCGACGGGCAAGGAAATCGACGCGATCCGTCGGGCGATCATCGACGCCTCGCCGGTGCCGATCGGGACGGTGCCGATCTACCAGATGCTCGAGGAACTCGGCGGCGAGATCGACGACATGAAGCCGCAGCACTTCCTCGACATGTGCGAGAAGCAGGCCCGGCAGGGGGTCGACTACATGACGGTCCACGCCGGGGTGCTCCAGGAGCACCTTCCGCTGACGATGAACCGGATCACCGGGATCGTCAGCCGGGGCGGGTCGCTGATCGCCCGCTGGATGATGACCCACCGCGAGCAGAACCCGCTCTACACGCACTTCGAGGAGCTCTGCGACATCTTCCGCGAGTACGACGTCACCTGGAGCCTCGGCGACGGGCTGCGGCCCGGCAGCATCGCCGACGCCAGCGACGAGGCCCAGTTCGCCGAGCTGCACGTGCTCGGGGAGCTGACCCGGCGGGCCTGGGCCAAGGGCTGCCAGGTGATGGTCGAGGGGCCGGGGCACGTGCCGATGGATCAGATCGACATGAACGTCAAGCGGCAGATGGAGGAGTGCGACGGGGCGCCCTTCTACGTGCTCGGCCCGCTGGTCACCGACATCGCCCCCGGCTACGACCACATCACCAGCGCCATCGGGGCGGCCCTGGCCGGCTGGAGCGGGGCGGCGATGCTCTGCTACGTGACGCCCAAGGAGCACCTCGGCCTGCCCGATGCCGAAGACGTGCGGCAGGGGGTGATCGCCTACAAGATCGCCGCCCACGCCGCCGACCTGGCCCGCCACCGGAAGAATGCCCGCCAGCGGGACGACGCCCTCTCCCGGGCCCGGTTCGGCTTCGACTGGAACGAGCAGTTCCGGCTCTCGCTCGACCCGGAGCGGGCCCGCGAGTATCACGACCAGACGCTCCCGCAGGAGACCTTCAAGAGCGCGCACTTCTGCAGCATGTGCGGCCCGAAGTATTGCTCGATGAAGATCTCCCAGGAGATCCGCGAGATGGCCGCCGGCGAGCCGGAGGTGCCGGTGGTCGAGCTGCGGTAGCGGCCCGATCGTTGTCCAGAGCCTGAACCCCGGCCGATTCGCAGGTTTGCAACCTGCGGAATGGCTTTGCTTGTCAGTCCTGCCACTCGATCCGCGTGAACTCGGGCTGCGGGCCGTCCCAGCCCGGCTCACGGGCCGGCCGTTCGCCCTTGAAAAAGCCGCACAGCCCGAGCTGGTCGAGTTCGCTCCACGACTCAAGCGGGCCGGCCGACGGGTCGGTCGGTGAAAAATCAGTCAGTTCAAAGAGGAGCGTTTGCGGCTGGGACTGCCCCTGGACTTCCCGGGTGCACGTGAAGGTCCGCCTCGGCCCCCGCTCGTGCCGCCACTCGTTTTCGATCAGCACGACAGTGATCCGGTTGGTCTGCGGCAGGCTGAGCGTGACGGCCAGCCGCGAGCCGTCGGGCCCGCGCCAGGCCGGGTCGGTCACCTTCCGGGTCCACCGCTGCCAGTGCACCGGGTTCGAAGGGTTCAAGCTGTACCAATCCCGCCAGCCATGACGAAAGTCATCGAGCAGCCGGCCGCCGACAGGCTGCTCCCGCACGCCGGCCCCCGCCAGCTGCTCCGGCGTGGCCGACCGCAACTCGCTGCTGATGCAGACTTCCCGGACGGAATCGCGAAAGCCGGGCAGGCGGCTCATCGAGACCGGCTCCGGGATCGTGTGGAAGACGTTGGCGAAGGCGAACAACGGCCGCCGCGTCGACTCGAGCGGCAGCGACGCTGTGAACGTGTCGCCCTTCCGGGTGACGTCGGCCGACCGCCAGAACCGGCTCCGGGGGTCGGGATCGACGCTATAGAAGATCTCGCAGCGGGCCACAGGCCAGTTGCCGGCGGGCCGCACCACGAACTGCGGCACGCCGTCGGCGGTGTCGAGGGCAAGCGTGGTGGCGGGCGTCTCGGGCAGCGGCGGGCCGTCCTTGAGGATCCAGTCGAACCAGAGCGGCATCGCGACGGCCACCTCGGGGGTGAGCCGGTGGTTGAAGTGGGTCGCCCAGGAATACCGCAGCGGCTGGTCGGGAATCAGGGCGTTCGTGCGGTAGACGTCGTCCATCCAGCCGTGGAAGTCGTTGGTGCCGCTGCGGTGGAGCACGGGACAGCTGATTCGCGGGGCATAGTTCTCAAAGGAGAGCGTGCGGCGAAAGAGGTCGACATCGCCCCTGACCCGGGTCTGCGGCGGCGCCGGACCGTCGGCAAACTCGTGCGACTGCCACCGCCAGCCCTGACCTCCCACCGCGGGCACGGCCGCCTTCACCCGCTCGTCGCTGCCGGTGACATACATCGTGAGGTTGCCCCCCATCGAGTAGCCGTGGACGCCAAGCCGATCCGGATCGACCTCGGGCTGCCGCTCGAGAAAGGTGAGCCCCCGGCGGCAGCCGACCGCGAGCAGATACCAGTTGTTGTTCTTGGGGTGTTCTCGGTCTTCGTAGCACTGCAG
>CALGAS010000509.1 GCA_937959175.1 uncultured bacterium
AGCGCGTTTGTCACCGACAACACCGACCTCGTGCTGATCCGCGAATCGCTCGACCTGATCGCGGCCCGGCTGGCGACGGTGATCGAGCGGCTGGCCGCTCGGGCTCTCGAGACTCGGGAGTTCGTCTGCCTGGGCCGCACCCACCTCCAGCCGGCCCAGCCGACCACGATCGGCAAACGGATCTGCCTCTGGATCCACGACCTGCTGCTCGACCTCGAGGAGGTCAGCCATCGCCGCAAACTACTGCGGGCCCGTGGCGTGAAGGGGACGACCGGCACGCAGGCGAGCTTCCTCGAACTGTTCGCCGGAGACCACGGCAAGGTTCGCCGGCTCGACGAGCTGGTCGCGACGAAACTCGGCTTCCACTCGTCGTATGAGGTGACCGGCCAGACCTACACCCGCAAGATCGACTCCCAGGTGGTCGCGGCCCTGGCCGGCGTGTCGGAGAGCTGCCACAAGGCGGGCAACGACCTCCGCCTGGCGGCCGCCTGGGGGGAGATGGAGGAGCCATTTGAAAAGGAGCAGGTGGGCTCCTCGGCGATGCCCTACAAGCGGAATCCGATGCGGGCCGAGCGGATGTGCGGCCTGGGGC
This sequence comes from uncultured bacterium, assembly GCA_937959175.1. GTDB lineage: Bacteria > Planctomycetota > Planctomycetia > Pirellulales > UBA1268 > QWPN01. The sequence goes on from CALGAS010000509.1 coordinate 593, forward strand.
GGTTCGTGATGGGTATGGCGGTGACAGCGGGCCAGACCGCGGCCACGCAGTGGCTCGAGCGAACCCTCGACGACTCGGCCCCGCGGCGGCTCGTGCTGCCGCAGGCGTTTCTGGCGACCGACGCCCAACTCGTGCTCTACGCCAACATCGCCGGCGGGCTGGTCGTGCTGCCGGGCGGCGTTCGCAAGAACCTCGAGGCGCACCTGCCTTTCCTGGCGGCCGAGAAGATTCTGATGGCCGGCACGAAGGCGGGCGGCGACCGGCAGGCGTTGCATGAAGCTCTCCGGGCCCACAGCCACGCGGCCACCGCCAGAATTCGCGAGGGGGAGGCCAACGACCTCGCCGACCGGCTGGCGGCCGACCCGCTTTTCGCGGCGGTCGACCTGGCGGCGGCGCTTGCTCCCGACGATCTGGCCGGCCGCTCGGCCGAGCAGGTCGAGGAGTTCGTCGCGGGGGCCGTTGAGACGGCCCTGGCCGACTGCCCGGCCCGGGCCCCGGAGGCGGCCCTCAAGGTCTGAAACCCGGGGCCGTCTCCGGCGTCAGTGCCGCACGCGTCATGGGGGCAGGCTTGCAGCCTGCCCATGACCGACCGAGGGTTCAGGCTCGCAGTCAGACCCGGTCTTGAAGCCGCGAGGTGCTGCGGCTGGTGCGGCAGTCGAGGCAGAGGCCGGTCACGATGAGCCGGTGGGCCTGGGCCCGAAACTGGTGCTGAGCGGCAACGGCATCTCGCATGCGGACCAACTCGTCGCTGGTGAACTCGATCAGCCTGCGACAGCCGATGCAGTAGAGGTGATCGTGCTGCGGGTAGCCGTAGTCGTGCTCGTAGACGGCCCGGCCATCAAGGATCATCTTCTTGAGCAAGCCGGCGTCGACCATCTCAGCCAGGGTCCGATAGACGGTCGGTCGGCTGGCCCGCGATCCGGCCGGCGTCTTGCGGAGGTCGGCGAGCAGTTGCTCAGCGTCGAAATGCTCGTGCCGACCGGCAACGTAATCGACGATCACCCGCCGCTGCCGGGTTACCCGCTTGCCCCGAGACTGGAGAAACTCCTCGAACCGCTCCTGCGGGGAAAGGGATGTTTCGACACTGCCCAGGGAAAACTCGGATGCAACAGCCATAGGAAAATTCTACCTCCTCGTCGATTATAGCCCGGAGGCTCGACGAGGGGGCCACGGCCAGGAGCCGGGCTTCAGATGAAGCCCGGCTTTACCGTGCGGGTCAGCCGAGCCGATCGAGCAGGCGGTCGAGCGCCGCGTCGAGCTTCTCAGGCGTCTCGTAGCTGCCGTCGGCGATCGCGGCCTTGATGGCGGCGACCTTGTCCATCCGGATGTCGGAAGCACCCTCAGCAGCACGCACCGCCTCGGTCGACAGCGTGACAGCGTCGTGCACCTCGCCGATCCCCTGCTGGCCGGCGGCCTGGGTCGTCTTGATGGCCTCAACGCCCTTGGCGGCAGGAACGGCCTGGGCAGCCTGTGTCGAAAATACACCGAAAATATTCATCTCGATCTCCTTCCCCTGTCGTGAATCCGTTCACCCCCGAACGATCTGCTTACGTGGCGACCGGCCGAATGGTTCGTCTGGATTCCTTGGTGGTTCACTGCTCCGCACGTCAGCCGTTCATCTTCCCGCGGGTTGTCCCGAAAGCGGGATGACGACTCACCTGCCGTCTCCATTCTTGCCGCGCTTCCGGAAACCGGCGATGCCATCTTTGCGGGCCACCCGCCGGCCGGTGCCAACGACCGCAGTCGTCGACCCGCGCCGCAACTTTTCTTCATCGGCAGGTCCTGCATCGAACTTCAGCATTTTTTTCCCGTGCCGATTTTCGGCGTCCTGATGGCCCGCGGCTTGCCTGCCTTACCCAGCTTGGCAGGGCCGGCTCGCTGCCTCGTGCGGCTGCCTACATGGCAAACTCCCGCTTCCTGCGGCCGAGCTGGTTTTGAAGCCGCTCGACGATTGCCGAGTGCATCTGGCTGACCCGGCTTTCCGACAGGTCGAGGGTCGCCCCGATCTCCTTCATCGTCAGCTCTTCGTAGTAGTAGAGGATGATGATCAGCCGCTCGTTGCGGTTGAGTCCCTTGGTGACCAGCCGCATCAGGTCGTGCTTCTGGATCCGCCGGGTGGGGTCGTCGCCCTTCTTGTCCTCGAGGATGTCGATCTCATGGACATCCTTGGAGCTGTCGGTCTCGCACCACTTCTTGTTGAGGCTGACGAGGCTGACGGCGTTCGCCTCGACGAGGAGCTTTTCAAACTCCTGCCGGGAGAGGCCCATGTGCTCAGC
>CALGAS010000510.1 GCA_937959175.1 uncultured bacterium
CCTCCCTGCATCACGGCGCAGCGGGCCGTCTTCCAACTGGCGACGTAGGGGCCGACGTCGGCCTTCGGGAAGTGGAGGTTCACCTCGGGCATCCGCAGTTCGGGCCGGATCCGGTCGAAGCAGAGTTCGCGGTCTGCCTTCTCGAACGAGAGCGGATGTGTGACGGGCACCTCGCGGCCGTTCTCATACCACTCGTCCATGCCCCAGAAGTGGGCGTGGCGAAGATCGAGCTCGAACTCGTTCACGAGGCGGGCCACCAGCGGCAACTGCTCCGTCGGCCCGATCGGCCCGCAGATGCCCACGGGATCGTCGGCCGTCGCCTGTCGCCAGGCGGTGATGTATTCGAGCGCCTCGGCGAGATAGAAGTCTTCGAGGGTGTCGTAGAAGACGACGCGAAACCCGGGCCGCGCGAGGGCGGCGAGATCGCGATCAGTGAGCGCCGCGGCGTCGCGGATGAGCTCGGCGTCGAGCGTGGTGTAGTCCCACCAGTCGGGGGCGATGCGGCTTGCGGGGCGAGGCATGGGAAGGCTCCTGGCGAATCGTTCCCGCAATGTATGCCGGTTGAGCGGCGAACCGTAGCCCCCGAACGCTCAAAAATATCTTTCAATCGCCGGGGCCTGCTTTTCGTTTTTACGATCCGCCGCTGTCGATCTCCTCAAACGTCAGGCCGGCGGGTTCCGGGCGGTCCAGGGCCCCAGGGCCGCCGCGAGCGGATCGTCGTCGCCGGCCGAGAGGCCGAGATGGAGGTGTCGCCGCCAGCCCTCGGCATACTCGAACCGGCCCGACATCCGCCCCACCTGCCGGGCCATCTCATCAGCGGCGTCGAGGTAGCTGTCCATGCCCTGCGTGGCGTCGAGCCAGGCCTTCTGGCTCACATGGGCGGCCAGCGCCTTCCGCTTGACCGGCTGAACGCCCGTGGTGTCGATGAACAGCTCGGGCACCACCGGCCGCCGCAGGCCATCGCAGAGCCCGTGCGGCATCGCGTGATACACCGTCACGTCGCCCGCAGCCGGCTCGACGGGCGGGTCGGTCGTGAAGTTCGGCATTCCACGGGCGAAGGCCGCCGTCACGGCCAGCCGGGCCGTGTTCATGTGGTCTTCCATGTAGTCGTCGGGCGAGTGCGTGAGCACGATCCGTGGCCGCACGCGTCGCACCACGGCCGCGAGCCGCCGCAACAGCCGCTCCTCATAAAAGATGCAGAGGTCGTCGGCGAGGCTCTCGTGGAATACGGCGTCCAGGATCCCGGCGGCGGCCCGCCCCTCGGCCGCGCGGACGGTTCGCGTCTGGTCCGGCCCGGTCGTCAGGCTGCCGCAGTCACCACCGGAAAGATTGAGGTAGTGCGTCTTCCACCCGACCTCGCGGAGCCGCAGGAGCGTGCCGGCGGCGACGAACTCGATGTCGTCGGGATGGGCCACGATGGCCAGGGCGGCGGGAGAAGCGGGGGTAGGCATGGCGATGCGTTGGTTCCCGGGGTTCAGTGGCCGCCCCGCGCGGCGGTCCGCAGGGCGGCCGGGGTCGTGCGAAAGTGGCGGCGAAACACGGTCGTCATGGAGGCGATCGAGCGGAATCCCGCCCTTGGGGCGACGCTCGACAGCGGCGGATCGGAGAGCTCACACACGAACTCATCGTCGTCCACGCCGATCACGGCGACATCGAAGGGCACCCGCAGGCCCGCCGCCACGACGGCCTGCGCCACGAGCGGCTCGTCGAACGACGCGATGATTCCCTGGCCCGACCAGGCTGCAAAGTCGGGCAGCCGTCGGCTCTGCTCCTCCTCGACGTACAGCCGCCAGTCGCCCGCCTCTCTGGCATACTGGGCCACACCCTTGGCGATCTCACGGTCGTAGGTCAATGCGGGATCGACGACGACGGCCACGAGCGGGCCAGGGACCGCGGGCCCTTCGACAAGTCGATCCGTTGCTCGACGTTTCCGTGCCATGAAGGCATTCTGGCACGTCGCGACCGCTCCCCCAACCAGCCCCTTTGACGTCACCCGGAGGCACGCCCGCCATGGCCAAGATAACGATTCCCGTTCCGGTTCCCGCGGCCGGCGGCCGGCCCGATCAGCCCTTGCCCGCGGTCGGCCTGGGGCTCTGGAAGGTCGAACGGCCCGCCGCGGCAGGGCTCGTCGAGGAGGCGATCCGGGTCGGCTACCGCCACCTCGACAGCGCCAGCGACTACGGCAACGAGGCCGAGGTCGGCGAGGGGATCACCCGGGCACTCGCCCGCGGGCTCTGCCGCCGGGAGGACCTCTGGGTGACGTCGAAACTCTGGAATACCTACCACGAGCCGCGGCACGTGCGACCGGCGGTCGAACGGTCGCTTCGTGACCTCGGGCTCGATGATCTCGACCTCTATCTGATCCATTTTCCGATCGCCCTGGCGTTTGTGCCCTTCGAGACCCGCTATCCGCCCGGCTGGTTTTTCGATCCCGACGCAGACGAGCCGGTCATGCGGGCGGCGCGGGTGCCGCTGGCGGAAACCTGGGCGGCCATGGAACAACTCGTCGATGCGGGGCTCGTGCGGCGAATCGGCGTCTGCAACTACGGCGTCTCACTCCTTCGCGACCTGCTGGCGACGGCGCGGATTCCGCCGGCGGTGCTCCAGGTGGAGATGCATCCGCTGCTCGCCCAGGAGAAGCTCCTGCGGTTCTGCCGGGAGTCGGCGATCGCGGTGACGGCCTTTTCGCCGCTGGGGGCGCCATCGTATGTGCCGCTGGGGATGGCAACGGCGGCGGAGAGCCTGCTCGAGCATCCCCTGATCATGAGCATCGCCGCCGCGGCCGGCCGCACGCCGGCGCAGGTGCTCCTCCGCTGGGGCGTGCAGCGGGGGACCGCCGTGATCCCGAAGACGTCGCGGCCCGAGCGACTTGCGGAGAACCTCGCCGTGTCGGACTTCGCGCTCTCCAGCGACGACATGGCGGCGATCGCCGGCCTTGATGCAGGCCGCCGCTTCAACGACCCGGGCGTGTTCTGCGAGCTGGCATTCAATACCTTCTTCCCGATCTACGAGTGACCGGGCCGCTCGCACCGCTGGAATCGTCAGGCAGCGGCCCGCCCGTCAGGCCGCCGGCTCGAGCGGCGGCCCGGCGTCGATCGGTTCGCCCGCCAGCGGCGGCTCGTCGAGCGTCGGCTGGTCGGCCAGCCAGGTGTGGTCGACCAGTTCCATCCGGCCGTCGAGATGCTCGACGACCGCCGTGCAGTGCTCGACCCAGTCGCCGCAGTTGACGTAGTCGATGCCGTCGATCCGCCGGATCGCCGGCACGTGGATGTGGCCGCAGATCACCCCGCAGCAGCCCTTCTTCCTCGTGTAGCGGGCGACGAACTGTTCGAAGTCGTTGATGAAGTTCACGGCCCGCTTGACCTTGCTCTTGAGCAGCGAGGAGAACGACCAATACGGGTAGCCGAGCGAGCGGCGGGCGATGTTCATCCACTTGTTGAGGTGCAGGGCCAGCGTGTATGCCCGGTCGCCGAGATGATAGATCCAGGCGGCGTGCTTGGTGAGGTGGTCGAAGAAATCGCCATGGATCACCAGCAGCCGGCGGCCGTCGACCGTCACATGCACGCACATGTCGACCAGTTCCATGTGGCCGAAGGCCTGCGGGGCGAAAGTGCGGAGGAACTCGTCGTGATTGCCCGTGATGTAGACGATTCGGGTTCCCCGTTTGAGCATGCCGAGGATGCGGCGGAGGATGAAGCTGGAGGTGTCGGTCCAGTGAAACGACCGCTTCAGCTTCCAGCCGTCGATGATGTCGCCGACGAGGTAGAGCCGGTCTGGCTGGACCCTTCCGAGGAAGGCGAACAGCTCCTCGGCCCGCGCGAACCGACAGCCGAGATGGACATCGGAGATGAAGAGGGATCGGACCCGCATCGTGCTGGCTCCGTCGTGGTCGGGAGGCCCGCGGGGCAACCGCCTGACAGCCTCTACGATAGCGGGACACTACCGGGCGGCGGGATCGGCTGGCAGCGCGAAAAGCCGTGAGAATTCCGTGAGGATGGATCCGCCGGGGAAGGGGTCATGCCAGGCGACGCGGCCGCCGGATGCCTCGATCAGCCGCGGCTCAGCCGAAGACCGGGGGCTGGCCGGTGGCCTCGAGCACCGAAAGCCAGAGGTCGCCGTCGGGGCAGACCTGGTTGCGGTGGCTGACGGCCAGCGTCATCGGGATGTGGACGTAGCGGCCCCGCCAGCGGCCGACCACCATCTCCGTGCGGCCGGCCATGGCGGCGTGGACGGCGTTTTGGGCCAGCCGGATGCAGTAGACGCTGTCGAACGGATTGGCCTCGACGCTGCGGATCGCATAGCTCGGGTCGATGTACTTGAGGTTGAGCTCGAGCCCCTCGGCCGCGAAGTGCTCGGCGATCCGCGTGCGGAGGAAGATGCCGATGTCCTGCAGTTTCTTGTTGCCCGAGGCATCGGCTCCCGCTTCCTCCGCCGGCACCAGATCCTGCCCGGCCCCCTCGGCGACCACGATCACCGCATGGCCGCGGTCGCGGACCCGGCCGGCAAGGTGGGCCAGGAAGCCGCCGGGGCCGTCGAGGGCGAAGCCGACCTCCGGAATCAGGACGTAGTTGGCATCGGGCTCCGCCAGGGCGGCGTAGCAGGCGATGAAGCCGGAGTGGCGGCCCATCAGCTTGACCAGGCCGACGCCGTTGGGCGAGGCCTTCGCCTCGACGTGGGCCGAGCGGATGCTCTTGGTCGCCTCGGCGAAGGCTGTCTGGAAGCCGAACGACTGGTCGATGTAGGGGATGTCGTTGTCGATCGTCTTGGGCACGCCGACCACGGCGATCCGCCCGCCCCGCTCCTTGACCCGCTCGGCCACCTGCATCGCCCCCCGCAGCGTGCCGTCGCCGCCGACCACGAAGAGCACGCCGATGTCCTGACGTTCCAGGCAGTCGACGATCTCGTCGGGATCCTGGGCCCCGCGGGAGGTGCCGAGAATCGTGCCGCCGTCCTCGGCAATCCGGCTGACCACCTCGGGCGTGAGGTCCATGACATCGTGGCAGTAGCGGGGAATGAAGCCCTGATACCCGTTGCGGAAGCCGTAGATTCGTTTGACGCCGTAGTGGAAGGCGAGTTCCATCACCAGGCCGCGGATCACGTCGTTGATCCCGGGGCAGAGCCCGCCGCAGGTGACGATCCCGACCCGCAGCTTGGCCGGATCGAAGAAGATGCTCCGCCGCGGCCCGGCCGACTCGAAGCCGGGCAGGTCGGCCGGGGCGAGGCCGGCGGCGATCACCTGATCGAGCGTGTCGTGGAAGAGGACGCGGTCGCCTTCGCCGACATAGTGTTCGGTGGTCTGCCGCGACTCGATCAAGGACTTCAGCGGCGAGTCGATCCGGCAGGGACCGAG
>CALGAS010000511.1 GCA_937959175.1 uncultured bacterium
GGGCGATCTTGGGGGACCGCAAAACCGGGGCTGCTGGCAGCCCCGGAAATCACGGTGGTACACTCGGTGCAACTCCCGTTCGGGGAGATCGCGGGCCGCCCGAGGGGCGGCTCGGGCGGTGGGTCGATGGATACGCGCGGAGGTACGCCTGATGGCGAACGACGACGAAAAGCCCGATTCCGGTGACGATCCCTGGGCCGACCTCGAGGCCGAAGGCCTTCCTGATTTGGAGGGCGAGTTTTCATTTTCTTTTGATGAAGAAACGGACCAGCCGGCCGTCACCGAGCCAGCTGCCGCGTCGTCGGCCGAGCCGGCTTCGGATGACCCGATGGCTACCGCTGCCGACGCTGCCGACGCTCCGCCAGTCGTGGCGGATGCCGCGGCGGGCAGTGCTCCAGAGATGGATGCCGACCGCGGTGACGAGTTCGCCGATGCGGGCGATCCTGCTGCCGAGGCTCCGGCCGACGCCGATATCGATGCCTGGTTGGCTGACGATGCCGATGCTGCCGAGCCGGCTTTTGCTGCTGAGCTGGCCGATGCGGCGGCCGACGAACCGGCTGCCAGTTCAGTGCACGATGACCCCTGGGCCCACGTGGGAGAGGACCCGGTCGACGGGTCATCGGTCGATATTGGCACCGGATCGTCGGGGATCGCCTCTGCCAGCAGCATCGAAGCCAGCGCGGAATCGAGCAGCGATGGTGACCCCTTCGCAGGACTGGGCGAGCCGTCTGGGCCCGCTCTCGGAGATGATGCCGAAAACGAGCCTGCCGCCGATACCGAAGAAGAAGACGCCGATCCGTTTGCGTCGCTCGCCGATGGCGTCGATGAGGAGGCCGCCGCCGAAGCCGCTGAAGACGATGCTGAAGCATTTGCCTTCGCGGGAGCTGCGGCGGCTGCAGAAGTCGCAGGTTTCCCGGTCGTGGCGGATGGCGACGAAACCGATGCCGAGGCCACAGACAGGTCGGCCCCCAAGCCCGCCGCGAGTCGCCGGCCCCGCAAAAAGAAGTCGAGCCCGATCGGCCAGCTGATCGGAGTGGTGGTCGGGGGTGCCCTTTCCATTCCGATCGTGTTTGCGATCCTGATCTGGGGATTCGGCCGCGATCCGTTCCAGCTCACGCCCTTGGTGCCTGAATCGCTTGCATTCCTGCTGCCGGCGAAGTTCCAGCCGGGCGGTGGGGTCGGGCCGGCGGCCGGCACGAGTCTCGATGCGGTGCTCGGAGACCCAGGAGCGGCGACTGCCGGCGGTTTGGAGGAACCTGGAGATACCGACCTGGTAGTCGATGATGCCGCGGATTCGCTCCCTGGCGCGACCGGCGGAGAGCCGGAGCCTGCTTCTCCCGAGCCGGCTGTGCCCGAGCCAACCGATCTGGCCATGCTCGAGGGCCCTGAGACGGATGAGACCAATCTTGTGGATGACGAACCCGCCGACGCCATCCCTGACGATCCGCTGATGGCCCTGATCGACGAAGCCGAGACGGTCACGCCCGTCGTGACGCCGCCCGAGCCGGAACCTGAGCCGGAACCCGAGCCGCTCGACCTCGCTGTGCTCGAGGAGTCGGTGGCTTCGGTGTCGGCCGCGCTGATGGCGGTGGCTGAGATGCCGGACGATCCTGGGGATCCGGACGACAAGGTCCGTCGCCGGCTGTTCGCCAAGTGTTACCTCGCCCTGGCGGCCTATGCCGATGAGTTGGCCGCGCTCGAGCAGGTTTCTACAGAATCGGGCCGTCCCTTCGGGCCGGCCCTCGAGGAGGCGGCCAGCGTGCGGCGGGGGCTCGCCGAGCAACCCGAGATGCTTGCACTGCTCCCGCGGCTGAGTCGTGACTGGTTCGCCTACGCCAAGCGGAGCGGAGACGGGGTGGTCACCGTCGGAACGCTGCTTGAGTCCCGCCGGTTCGGGCCGTCCTGGCGGTCGCGGGTCTCCTGTCTCAACCCGGGCGACGAGGTTCCGCACGAAGTGGTGGTTCTCTCCCGCAGCGAGCCGGCGGTGGCTCCGGGCGAGGAGGTCGTTATCACCGGCCTGGCGGTTGACCAGGATGTGATCTGGGCGGCCGACATCGGTGCCCTCGGGCCGGCAGCCGCCGAGCCGCCAGAGGCGACCGATATCTTCAGCATTCCGGAACTGTGACCGATCCCTCGGCGATCGCCGCTGCGTCGGCGGTGGTCATCGCGGAGGCAGTACGGGCCGGCGATCGGCGGGCCACTGACGTGCTTGCCGCCTGTGAGGCTCGGTGGAAGGAGACGGCTGGTCGGCTCAATGCCCTGGTGCAGTCGCGGTTTGCCGAGGCAGCCGCCGAAGCAGCCGCTGTCGATGCCTGCCCGGCAGGAATCCTGGCCGGGGTTCCCCTCAGCGTGAAGGAGTGCTTTCCGGTCCGCGGGCTGCGGACGACGCTCGGCGTTCCGGCCCGGGCTCAGGCGATCGACGCAGCCGACGCCGCAATCGTGGAGGCGGTCCGCGCGGCCGGTGGCGTGATCATCGGCAAGGCGAACGTGCCCCAGGCGATGTATCTGCACGAGACCGACAACCCCGTCTTTGGCCGCACGAACCACCCCTGGGCGGTGGACCGCGGGCCGGGGGGCTCAAGCGGCGGAGACGCCGCCCTGGTGGCCGCCGGAGTCGTCCCGCTGGGGGTGGGCACCGACCTCGCCGGCAGCCTGCGGCAGCCTGCCCATGCCTGCGGCATCGCAGCGATCATGCCGCGTTCGGAGATCGTGGGCGAGGCTGGGAGCATCGACACGCTGCCCCATCTGCGGGCCGTCCGGCCGCGAGCCGGTTTCCTGGCGAGGTCTGCAGACGATCTGGCTCTCGCCCTCACCGCCGTCTGCCAGGGTGCCGCCGAGACGACATTGGTCGTCAGGCGGGTGGGCTGGTGGGATACGAGCGGCCCGATCCCGGCCTCACCGGCGATACGGCGGGGGGTCGCCGAGGCGGTGGCCCGCCTGCAGGCTGCGGGGCTGGAGACGGTGCCTCTCGACGGAAGCCTGGCTGACGAGGCCGCCTGGATCCATCTGGGCATCATTTCGGCTGACGGCGCCGCCGATATCTGGCGACTGCTGGCGGGGAGCAGACCGATTCCGGCAGTGGCCAGGCTGCTGCGGCTGGCGGGCCTGCCCCGCTGGCTGAGGCCGCCTCTTGCTGCGGCCGCCAGGCTCCTCGGCCGGGCCGTGGAAGCTCGCGGGCTGCTGGCAACAGGGCCGCGGTCGGCGGAGGGGCTGGCCGAACTGCTGGCAGCCCGGGCCGGGATGGCAACGCGGTTTGCCGCGGAGACAGCCGGCTGCGATGCGATCGTCTGCCCGGTGTCAGCGGTGCCTGCGCTCCGCCACGGGACAGCAGCCAGGCTCGTGCTGGCCGCAGCACCGTGCCTGCTGGCCAACCTCCTCGACCTCCCGGCCGGTGCGGTGCCGGTGACGACCGTCACGCCGGGCGAGGACACGGGCCGGCCCGGCTCGCGGGATCCGGTCCTGCGGGCTGCGGCGGCCACCGATCGCGGGAGCGAGGGGCTGCCGATCGGCGTGCAGGTCGTGGCCCCGCCCGGCGGGAACGAGGCCGCGGTGCTGGCGGTGATGCGGCTGATCGAGCAGACGAATGCCGCGGACGGCCCCGCCGGGCTGCCGGGCTCGCTGCCGTCAGCCGAGGCGTGAGGCGATCACTGCGGGCATCCGGGCCACCGGCAGCACCTCGCAGGCGGCACCGGCATCGAGAGCCGCCTTGGGCATGCTCCAGACGACGCTGGTCCCCTCGTCCTGGGCCAGCGTGTGCCAGCCCTTGCGACGGAGCGTTCCCAGACCCCGGGCCCCGTCTTTCCCCATGCCCGTCAGCACGATCGCCACGCCGGGCCTGGAGGCATGAGCCGCGACGCTCTCGAAGAAGACGTCGACGCTGGGACGGAAGAAGACCTCGCGCGGCTCCGCCCGATATTCGAGAGTCCCCCGGGGCGTGTAGACGAGATGGTCGTTGGTTCCGGCCAGCAAGACATCGCCGGCCCGAGGAGTCTGGCCCTCCACGGCCACGCGGACGGTTCGGCCGGTGCGATCTGAAAGCCAGGTGGCCAGGCCGGGAGCGAAGGCGACGTCGACATGCTGCACGATCACCACGGCCACGTTCCAGTCGTGGGGCAGCGGCAGGAGCAGATCGCAGAGCGCCTTGGGACCGCCGGTCGACGCCCCGGCGATGAGGAGTCGGGGGGGCGTGGCCGGCGTCGCAGCGGGCCGCCCTCGCGGCCCCGGGCTCGGCGCCCCGACGAGTTTGGCGATCATCCCGATCTTCTCGACCAGCGGTCCGGCATCGGCGACCTCGCCGACCGGACCCAGCGTCGGGGTGTCGACGGCGTCGAGGGCCCCGTAGCCCATGGCGTCGTAGACGAGGGAAATGTTGCCGCTGACGGTGGCCGTGACCACGAGGATGGCGCAGGGCGTCGAGGCCATGATCTGCCGGCTCGCCTCGGCCCCGTCGAGATGGGGCATCAGGAGGTCCATCAGGATCAGATCGGGGCGGTCACGGCGGGCCATCGCGACCGCCTCCACGCCGTCGGCGGCCGTCCAGGCGACGGAGTGGCCGGGCAGGCTCTCGACCACGCGGCGGAGAGCCTCGCTCGCCGCCCGCATATCGTTGACGATCGCGATTCGCATGACTGGCGGTTCTCAGGCCTCTCCGATCAAGTCCACGATCGTATCGACGAAGGTTTCATCGTGGAAACTGCTCTTTGTCAGATAGCGATTCGCGCCCGCGTCGAGCCCGCGGAGCCGGTCCTCCTCGCGGTCTTTGTAGGAGACGATCACCACGGGGATTTCGCGGCGGGCGGCGTCGGCCTTGACCAGCGAGACCAGCCCGATCCCGTCCATCCGGGGCATGTCGACGTCGGTGACGATCAGGTCGTAGGGGGTGCCGCGGATGGCGTTCCAGCCGTCCATCCCGTCGACCGCCACGTCGACGGCGTAGCCCCGCGACTGGAGCAGTTGCCGTTCGAGTTCACGGACGGTAATCGAGTCATCGACCACCAGGATTCGCTTCCGGGGCCGTGTCTCCTCGGCCAGTTGCTCGAACTCGACCCGCGAGAGCCGCCGGCCGGCCAGCATGTTGTCGATACTCCGCACGAGGTCCTCGACATCGACAATCAGGACCGGCTCACCGTTTTCCAGGAGCGATGCGCTGTTGATGTCGGCCACCTTGCCGAGTCGCGGGTCGAGCGGCCTGACTTCAAGATCCCGCTCACCGAGGAAGTCATCGACGATCATGCCGAACTGCTGGCCGTGATCGCTGATCACGACGACCGGCATCGGGTCGGCCGGTGGCGGGCCGGTGAGTTCCAGCACCTGCGTAGCCATCACCAGCCCGATGGCGGTGCCGTCGCGGTCGAAATACTGCCGGCCCTCGACCGTGCGGATGGCGTCTTGCGGCACGTGGAGGATGTGGTCGATCCGCGGCAGCGGAAAGGCGTATGGTTCCGCGGCGATCTCGACGAGCAGGGCCCGAATGACCGACATCGTGATCGGCAGCTGGAGGGTGAAAACCGTCTGCCGGCCCGGCCGGGTGGTCACGCGGACGTTGCCCCCCACCGCCTTGACCATGCTCTGCACCACGTCGAGGCCCACGCCCCGGCCAGAGATTTCGGTCACGTTCTCCTTGGTCGAAAAGCCGGGCAGGAAGAGAAACTCGAGCAGTTCCAGCTCGCCCAGCTGGTCGGCCACAGCCTGGGCGACCAGCCCTCGGTCGACGGCCCGGGCCCGCAGCCGCTCGACATCGATGCCGCGGCCGTCGTCGGTGAGGGTGATGTGGAGCATGCCGGCCCGGTGGCGGGCCTCGAGCCGAATCGTGCCGCCCGGTGGTTTGCCGGCGGCCCGGCGTTGTTCGGGCGTCTCGAGGCCGTGGTCGATCGCGTTTCTGATCAGATGGGAGAGCGGGGCCTCGAGCTTGTCGAGAATGTCGCGGTCGACGCCGGTCTGATCGCCGACGACTTCAAAGCGGATCTCCTTGCCGAGCGTGCGGGCCAGGTCGCGGACGAGCCGGGGGAAGCCGCGGATGCCGTCGGCCAGGGGACGCATCCGGCTGGCGATCACCTCGTGATGGAGGCGATTGGAGAGGTCCTCGTTGCGGCGGGCGAAACTCTCGAAATCCTCCACCTGCCTGCTGAGCGAGGCGAGGGCGGCGTCGGCTCGTTGCCGAATCCCCGCCACGGCGGCCGTGGCCGCGGCCAGGCCCGCCTCGCCCCCCTCCAGTCGTTCGTCGAGCGCCGCCAGGGCGTCGCAGAGATCGACCTGGGTGGAACGAAACTGGAGCATCGCATCGACAAAGGGCCGCATCTGCCGGGTCTCGACGAGCGCTTCGCCAGCGAGCCCCACGAGGCGGGTGAGACTTTCGGCCGAGACGCGAACCACGCGGTCGGCCGGCTCGCCAGCCCGCGGGGCTGCGGCGACCGGCTGCGGTGGAGCTGGTCGGGGAGCCGGTCGGGAAGCTGGTCGGTGCAGCTCCGGTTGGCCGGAGTCGTCAGCTGTGGCCGTCTCGGCGGCGGGAGCCGCTGGCTTCTCTGCTGAGGGGGCTGGCGGGGCGGCGGATTGGTCTGGAGTCGCCGGCTCGGGTGCCGTCGGCTGCTGCCCGGTCTCGCTCGCTGCCGGGGGCGGACTCGCCGGGGTCTCGTCGACCCGGCCGAGCCTCGCGACGAGTTCCTCGGCCTTGCCCTGCCAAGGGCTGCCGGCCGACAAGGCGTCGTCGGCGGTGGCGACCGAACTGAGAAAATCGATCGCCGCCAGGAGCACGTCGGCGTGCTCCGGGCGGACCCGGAGGCGTCCCTTGCCGGCCGCGACGAAGACGTCTTCCAGGGCGTGGGCCACGTCGACGGCCGGCTCGAGCCCGACGATCCGGGCGGCGCCCTTCAGCGAATGGGCCGCTCGCATCATCGCTTCGATCGTTTCGGGCGACTTCTCGAGCTCCTCGATTGCCAGGACGCCCGAGGAGAGCACCTCGGTCTGGCTTTCGGCCTCGAGCCGAAACAGCTCGAGCATTGAGAATCCGCTCAGGTCATCGGCCATCGCTGCCTCCGCTCATGTGGTCACGGCCTGACGGAGCGTCTCGAACAGTCGGGAGCCATCGAGCACGGCCACGTCGCGGTCCTGCCAGGCGAACAGGGCCGTCGAGCAGCGGGCTGCAGCCTGGCTGACGGTGGCAGGCACCGCCCGCAGTGCCGATCGGGGCACGCGGTGCACGCCGGCGACGTCGTCGACGCCCAGCACCCACCGCTCCGCGGTTCGGCCCTCCGTGCGTTCGATCACCAGCAGCCGCGGCATCGCCTCGGCCTCGTCTCCCTCGCCGGCGGCCGGGGGCTCGTCGGCAGGACTGCCCGTCAGCCCGAGGACCGCATGCAGCGACATGCAGAGCCGCAGTTCGCCGCGAATGTTGACCAGCCCGGCCAGCGGCGTGCCGCCGCGGTGCGGAACGGTATGAATCCGGCGGACGGGTGTGACCTCGACGAGCAACGTGGCCGGCAGGGCCAGCCACTCGCGGTCGACGCGGAACACGAGCAGGCTGGTGGCGTCGGCTTCGACGCCCTCCTCCGGCTCCTCCAGGATCGCCCGCCAGGTGTCGAGGTAGCCTTCGGGAGCCGGGCGATCAAAGAAGCCCTGGGCGGCCTCGGCCAGCACCGGGCAGTTGCGACAGTGAATGAATTGTTCGAGTTCCGGGCAACTGCGGTCGCCGGCCACACCGATCACCCGCCAGCATTCGGGCATCGGGGCTGTCACCTGCTCGGAACGGACGTGATCGATCATGGTGCGGCCTCCTTGCGGGCCACGGCGCGGGCCGCCGACTGGCGGTACTTCTCGGCCATCGGCAGATCACCCCGCTGCCGGGCGACCAGAGCGAGAGCCAGGTGGGCCTCTTCGTGATCGGCGTCGAGGTAGAGCGTCTTGTGGAAGCAGCCCTCGGCCCGGTCGGGATCACCGGCGGACTGGTGCAGCATCCCCATCAAGAAGAATAGTTCGGCGGCGGGGGGAAGTGAGCCGCGGTGCCGCTCGCAGTGTTCGATGGCGTCGGCAAAGCGGCCGGCGTTGGCCAGCCGGCCCGCCTCGGCAAGCACCTCCTCGAGGCTCGGTGTGGGAGGCTCGGCCGCGGGCGGCGGGGCCGTGGAGAAACCTGGGGAAGCTGTCGCGGCCGGCCGCCGGGGAATGGCTCGGGCTCGGGGGGGCGGCGGAGCAGCGGCCGGCCGGGCAACCGCGTGAACACCGCGGCGGAGGGCGAAGACCGAGGCGGTGCCGGCGGGCAGCCAGTCCCCCTTCATGATCGGCGGCTCGGCGGCCCCCAGCACCAGCAGCCCGTCGGCCGCAAGCAGCCGGTCGAGTTGGCGCTCGACCTGTCGCCGGGCCTCATCGGTGAGGTAGATCAGCAGGTTGCGGCAAAAGACCACGTCGTAGCGGGGCCGCTGGGCGGCAAAGGCGGGATCGAGGAGGTTGGCCCACTCCAGCCGCACCTGGTTCTTAATCCTGCCGCTGATTTCGGCGTGGCTGCCGCCGACGGTGAACCAGCGTTCGCGAAAACGTGCATCGGCGTTGCGAAAGGCGTTGGCCGAGTAGCGGCCGGCGGCAGCCCGTTCGAGGGCCCGTCGGCTGATGTCGATCGCGTCGATCGTGAACTGCTCGGCCGCGAGCCCCGCTTCGAAGAGGGCCATCGCCATCGAGTAGGGCTCCTCACCGCCAGCCGCCGGACCGCAGAGGATCCGGACGGGGGAGCGACCGGGCACAGACGCCCGCGTGGCGGCAAAGTCGGCGACAAACTCGAACACCTGACGATCCCGGAAGAACCAGCTCTCGGCGACGATCACCTCCTCGACGAGTTCGTCCCGCTCGGCCGTCTCGCCGCGAACCAGGCGGGCGTAGGCGACCGAATCGGTCAGTTCCAGCCGATCCATCCGCTGCCGGACCGCCCGCTCGAGGGCGGCGCGTCCGACTGTCGCCACATCGAGGCCGATCCAGTCGCGGAGCAGCGATTCGATGTCATCAAGGCCGCTCATGATCGGTCCCCTGCGGCCGCCGCGACACTGGGGAGGCCGGCCAGCAGGTCAGCCGGCAGCAGCCGACCGACGTCGATCAGCTGGACCGTCCCACCGCCGAGCCGGTAGACGCGATCGAGGTATTCCGCGGCCGGCAGCCGCAACGGGGGCAGCGACGCCGCGGCCTCCTCGGCTGCC
The DNA here is from genome assembly GCA_937959175.1 of uncultured bacterium. Lineage (GTDB taxonomy): Bacteria > Planctomycetota > Planctomycetia > Pirellulales > UBA1268 > QWPN01. The sequence goes on from CALGAS010000511.1 coordinate 9,174, forward strand.
CGGACGGCGATGACGTTTTCGGCCACCAGGCCCAGCCGCACGAGGCTCCCGGCCGCTTCGTCGGGCTGGTGGGCATCCTGTTGAACGGCCGGCTCGTCGGTCAGGGAGTCGGTCGGAGGGCGGGGATATTCCACGACGATCACCCGCGTACTGAGCCGCTCGCTGGCCGCCGCCACCCCGAAGCGGCGGGCCAGATCGACCAGCGGCACGAGGCTGCCGCGGTAGGTGAAAATGCCCAGCAGGTAGTCGGGCACCTGCGGCAGCGGGCGGGCCGGCACGAGCGGCAGGACCTCGATCACCCGCCGCGATTCGATCGCATAGGGCTGGCCGGCGACGCTGAACGTGAGCAGTTGCATGATTTCCTGCCGGGTGCCATTCCGTCGCGGCGAGCGGCGGCCGCGGAGCCCGCCGGGAACAGCGGCGGCGTCAGATGGTGAACCGCGACACCTCCTGCTTGAGGTCACCCACCGCCTCCCGGAGATGGACGGTGGCCGAGTTGAAGTCGTCGAGCGCGCCGGCGGTGCGACTGGCCCCTTCGGCCAGCCGGACCATCGCCTCGCGGATCTGTTCGGCGCCTTGCGACTGGGCCCGCATGCCCTCCGTCACCTGGCCGAATCGTCCGGAGATGCCCTGGACCCCCTCGATGATATCACCGAGCTTCGTGGAGACCTCGCCGATCTCGTGAACGCCGGCCCGGACCTGCTCGGCGAACTTGTCCATCTCCATCACGCCTGCTGAGACTGCATACTGCATCTCCTTGACCATCCGCTCGATGTCGAGCGAGGCGACCGCGGTCTGATCGGCAAGGCGGCGGATTTCACGGGCCACGACGAGAAAGCCGAGCCCGTACTCGCCGGCCTTCTCCGCTTCGATGGCGGCGTTGATCGAGAGGAGGTTGGTCTGGTCGGCGACCTTCGTGATCGTGGTCACCGCCAAGTTGATGTTGGAAGCCCGCTCGCTGATCGTCGCGAGCTTTGCGCCGAACGATGAGGTGCTGTCGGCGAGGGTCCGCATCGTGGCGTCCATGCCGGCGAGGTCGGCCCGGCCGTCGGCGGCCATCGTGCCGGTCCGACCGGCCATGTCGTTGACCTCGGTCATGGTGCGAACGAGTTCCTGGCTGGTCACGGAGATCTGCTTGACGGCCGCCACGGCCTGGCTCGTCGACGCCCCGTAGTCGTTGATGACCTGCTGCTGCTCGCTGGCGGTGGCCTGGATAGCGGTGGCGGTGCTCATCAGGGCCACCGAGGAGTGCTGGATCCGGCCGATCAGGCCCCGCAGGTCGCTCGTCATGGTCGCGATCGAGGCGAGCAGGGCACCGGTCTCGTCGTCGCTGGTCACCGAGACCGCCGCCCGCAAATCACCGCCGGCCACCTGCCGGGCGACCGCCATCGCCGTGCGAATCGGGCCGGAAATCGTCCGGGCGACGATCAGGGCCGCCAGGGTGACGCCCACGATCGTAGCCAGGGAGAGCCCGATCACGGCCGACCGCTGGAAGCGAACCAGTCCGTAGGCCTCGGAAGCATCCTGCTTGACGACCAGCCCCCAGCGGAAACTGGGCAGGTAGCACCAGGCTGCCACGGCCTCTTCGCCGCGGTAATCGGTGAGCGGGCCATACCCGCGGGTCCCGCTGGCCGCATCCTGGGCCGCGGTGGCCTGGGAGGTGCCCAGCGGGATCCGCATCGTGAAGGCGGCGTCCGGGGCATGCCGCAGCGGCGTGGTCACGAGCACGGCGTCACCGTCAAGTTGGCCGGCCACGATTTCACCGGTCTCGCCCAGACCACTGAAGTCGGAGAGCACTTGCCAGATCCGCTGCGGTCCGAGTCCAAGAGCCAGGACGCCGGTCAGCCGGCCCTCGTCGTAGACCGGGCAGGTGACAAAGGCCAGCGGGCGGCTCCCTGTGCCGTATCGCTGAAAGCCGCTCAGGTCGGACTGGAGCAGGGTGCGGGCCCGGTCGAATCCGATGGACAGTTCAGACGACGCCAGGCCGCCACCGGTCAGCGACGAGCCGGCGGGGATCGCCTCGTCGAGCGAAAAGAGCACCTGGCCGGAGCGGTCGATCAGCAGGAGCTGCTCGTAGCCGAAGGCCTTGGCGACGTAGGTGAGGTAATCGTTGAAACCCTCGCCGGCGGCCTTGATCGCGGTTCGGGAGTTGTCCGTGGCGGCGGTCGCTGCGGCTGAGATTTCCCGAACGGCGCGAATCACGGTGGGGCCCCGAGCCAAGGCCGCGCCGTCCCGGACACGCTCGCCAGCGTAGGCCTCGAGTTCACCGGCCTTGCCGGCGGCGGTCTGCACGAGCGTGTCGCGGACCGATCGCTCCAGGGCCGACGCGGCAATCCTGGCGGTGATCGCCGTCAGGATCGCGCAGGGAATCAGGGCGATGACGAGAAACCAAAACAGCAGTCGCCCGGCGATCGATCGCCGCATGGCGGGGGGCGGGCTGGGGAGAGGCTCGGTCATCGCGGGCCTCCTGCCGTCGCGGCCTGTTCGGGGGTGCCAGGGGCCGTCCAGCGGCCACCCCAGCCGCGGTAGAGATCGGTGACGAACTGCTCCCATTCCAGCCGCGAGCGGCTGATCGGGAACGGCATCGGACGAACGGCCGTCCGGCTGCTCCAGACGATGTCGACCTGGCCATCCGGCCGGATCCGGCCGATGAACACGGGCCGCCATGTGTGCTGGGTTTCAGGGTCGACCGCGATGATTCCTTCGGGGGCGTCGAGGCTCTGGTGGCGGAGGGCGGCCCGCACCTGGCGGGTATCGGCGGTCTCGGCCTCCCGGACGGCCTGGGCCCAGAGGAGCACGCTGTTGTAGGCCGCCACCATCACGTCAGACGTCGTCCGGTCGTTGCCGTATCGCTCCTTGAAGGCCGTTACGAAGGCCTTGTTCTGGGGCCGATCAAGGCTCTGGAAGTAGTTCCAGGCCGCATAGTGTCCGGCCATGTCGGCGGCGGCCGCGCCGCGGAGTTCGTTCTCCCCCACCGCGAAGGTGACGATCGGCGTCGTCTCCGGCTCGAGGCCGGCCGCCCGAATCGCCCTGGCGAACGGCAGCGCGGAGTCGCCGACGACGGTGCTGAGAATCACGTCGGGCTCGGCCGCGGCGATCTCCGCCGCCACGTCGGCCACGTCGGTCGAGCCGAAGGGCACATAAGCCTCGCCGGCCAGTTCGGCACCGAGGCCGGTCAGTTGATCCTTGACGATTCGATTGACGCAGTGCGGCCAGACGTAGTCGGATCCGACCAGAAAGAAGCGGCGGGCGGCGAGGGTTTCGTGGCACCACTGGACCGCCGGCGTGATCTGCTGGTTGGGCGCGGCACCCGTATAGACGATGTTGGGCGACTGCTCCAGGCCTTCGTAGGCCATCGGATACAGCAAGAGATGGTCGTGTGACTCGACCACTGGGAGGACCCCCTTGCGGCAGGCACTCGTCCAGCAGCCGAAGATCACCTTGACCTCGTGCTCACGGATCAGTCGCTCGGCCTGACGGGCGAAGGTGGGCCAGTCGGAGGCGCCGTCAGCGATCACCCAGCGGACCGGCCGGCCGAGCAGGCCGCCCTGCCGGTTGATCTCCTCGAGGGCCAGGACTTCGGCGTCGATCATCGACCGCTCGCTGACGGCCATGGGCCCCGTCTGAGAGTGCAGGATCCCGACAACGATCGGGCGGCGATCGACGAACCAGCGGTCGATGAGCAGCCAGGTCGCCGCGAGGGCCACCGCGAGGCCGAGGAGCCACGGCCACCTCGAACGACGTTGCAGCACCGGGCCGGGGTGTGATTCCGCGGCGGGTGACGAAGAGGGGGTGGGCGGGGCGTCGGCCATCGCGGGTGGGCGGCAGGAACGCCGCAGATGAGTTGTTCGGAGCGGAGACGGCACATGCCGGCAGTCCCTGCAATCTTTGACCATCTTTCCCGACCGGGCGAGGACCGAGCCGGAAAAGTTGTGTTTTTATGATTTTTTGGCGGGTGCAGCGGGTGCTGCGGCCGCAGATGGACGGCACTGCGAGGTCCCGCGGCGTGTCGTCGATTCAACCGAGAAAACCGGCATTCCCGGGAAAAATGTCCTCACCCGGCCAATCGTTTGGCAGTCGCCGCAGCGATTGAGTATTCTGGGATCTGGTTTCGTCGGACGTCTCCGGGCATCCGTCGGCCCTTGGCCTTCCCAAGAACGGCGGATAGGCTGAGCGTAAGAGCAAGACAGACTTCAGACAGAATCCAGGTGGCCCGTTCGGGATGTCGTCGGGGCCTGCTGTTTGTTCTGGCGCGATGACACGAAGGAAAAGAGATTCATGGATCTGAACACCCAGAAGGCCCGACCAGAAACCGCCGGAGGCCCGTGTCACGGGGCGATTGAGCGGATCGTGGGTGTTTCGGCCTGGTCTGATCAGGTTCGCCGGTCGATCGAGCTCGTTGCGGCCCACCAGTCGAGCGTGCTGATCATGGGGCCGAGCGGCACGGGGAAGGAGTTGATCGCCCGTGCCGTGCACGCGTGCAGCACTCGGGCGAAGAAGCCGTTTGTGCCGGTCGACTGTGCCGTCACCACGGGCACGCTGTTTGCAAGTCACATGTTCGGGCATGTGAAGGGTTCGTTCACCGGGGCGACCTCTTCCACCTTGGGATGTTTCCGGGCCGCCAGTGGCGGGACCATTTTTCTCGATGAGATCGGGGAGATGGAGTTGGAACTGCAGGCCAAACTCCTGCGGGTGCTCCAGCAGCGGGTCGTGGTGCCGGTCGGCAGCCATGAGGAGACGCCGGTCGATGTCCGTGTCCTGGCGGCGACGAATCGGGATCTGGCCGTCGAGGTCAACGAGGGCCGGTTCCGCG
>CALGAS010000512.1 GCA_937959175.1 uncultured bacterium
GCCAGTGCCTCCGGGATGATGTCGGGCTCGGCGGCCGGCCGCGGGGCCGGCACGGGCTTCGGCGGCGGGCAGGGGCAGAGCCAGGGCCCCTCCAGCCAGAACGGGCAGTTTGGCCGAGCCGGCAGCGGGGCCAACAGCAACGCGGCCTTGCAGGGGCAGATGAAGATGAAGGTCTCGATCTCCACCGATGACGACGACGAGGAGGAGCCCACGCCCGATACCCTCGATCCCTACGTGCCCGGCGGCCCGGGAGGCGACGACGTCGACGACGCCACCGTGACGCGGCGGATCGACCGGGGCCGGCGGATCACGACGATCGAGCGGGCCGGCGAGACGATCACGATCACCGACAGCCCCGGACGGATCATCGTCCACCGGCTCGACCTCACCATCGATCCGCCTGCCTCGAGCTACGTCTCGGCCACGTCGCCCAGGGCGCTCGCGGCCAAGGATCGGGCGGCGTACGATCTCGTCGACCGCTACGTCGTCAAGACGCCCCCGCGCCGACCGGCAGCCGCCCCGGCTCAGCCCGCCCGGGCAGGGATGCCCGCCTTCCCCGGGATGCCCGAGCTCCCGCGGACGGGCGACCCCGAGATGGATCGGATGCTCGATGGATTCCTCAACGACCAGCAGTGAGCCGCGGGCCGGCGGTCCTGCCGCGGATCCGGGCGACCTGCTGATCGCCCGGGCCCGGCAGGGCGACCGAGCGGCCTTCGGTGAACTCGTGCGGCAGCATGAACGGCCGGTGCGGGCCTACCTCGCCCGGCTGCTGGGCGATCTGCACGCCGCCGACGACATCGCCCAGGAGGTGTTCATGGAATCGTATCGTTCGCTCGCCCGCTACCGCGGGAGCGGGGCGTTTCGCTCGTGGCTGTTGGGCACGGCCCACCACAAGGCCGTGTCGCTGTTGCGGTCGCGGGCCCACCGCCGGACCGAGCCGGTCGCCGACGTGGAAGCCGCGTTGGGGACGGTCCGTCTCGCACGGGCCGAAGCGGATGGGAGCGAACCGGCCGACCTGGAGCGGCTCGGCGATGCTCTGGCCCGTTGCCTGGGCAAACTGCCGGACAAGTCACGCCGTCTGGTGGAACGCCACTACACCGAGGGAGAGTCCGCCGAGGCGATCGCCCGGTCGGCCGGCCGCACCGGCAGCGCCGTGCGGATGGCGCTGTTGCGAATCCGCACGGCCCTGGGCGAATGCATCACCCGCCAACTGGCCAAGCCCGGAGCCATCCGATGAGCAGCCTGCTCGATACCGAGATCGCCGATGCCTGGGGGCGACGGCTGGAGGGCCTTGCCGACGGGACGACCGCGACCGCCGAGGAGCCGCTGGCAGCAGCCCTCCGCCTGGACAGCGATCCCGATCAAGACTTCGCCCGGCTGCTGGTAGCCGACGAATCGCTCGACCGCCTGCTCCGCCGCTCGCTGGCCCCGCCGGCTGCCAGCGAGGCGTTTGTCGCCGGTGTTCTCGCCGCGATCGATCTGCCGCCGCTCGATCCGCCGAGCGACGTGCCGTCGGAGCCGCCGCTGATCAGACTCCGAACCCCGCCCGCTCGCATCCGGCCCCGGCCGATCCTCAGCGACGGGGGCCTCCTGGCTGCCACGATCGCCGGGCTGGGCCTGGCCGTGGCGGTCATCGCCCTGGCGGTGCTCGAGCCCTGGAACTGGCGAGCCCCGCGGCCACCGGCCCCGGCCGTGCGTCAGCCGGAGCCGAAACCGGAGCCAGCCCCTGCGATTCAACTCCCGGCCGAGCCCCCGGCCAAACCCACTCCCGAACCACCGCCCGAGCCCGCGAACCAGCAACCGAGTTACCCGCAGCCAGACTATCCCCGGCCCGGTTCCTCCCGGCCCGATCCCGACGCAGCCTCCTCCGGGAAGTCGGTGGAATGGACCTTTGGCAGCGCGACGTCCGGCGGCAGCACGTCCGGCGGAATGCGGCCGGGCGGAGCGAGCGTCTCAATCAGCCAGCAGATGATCAACGGCCGGTTTCAGGGCACGATCACGATCGACGGCAACACACAGACCTTCGACTCCCGCGAAGCCTTCGAGGAGGCTAAGCGGAAGCTCGGGTCGGGCACGGGCCGCTGATCACGCAGGCCGGGGCCGACGGCGGAGGCCGACGACCGATGCGAGGCCGACCACCAAGCCGGCCAGGGAGATTCCGCCCGGCTCGGGAACCGCGATCACGGCGAAGTCGCTGTTGTGGTCGACGACCGCCCACCTTCGGCCCGGACAACGCAAAACCTGGTCATCGGAGCCCGCGCCGGATGGCACCGTCGCTTGCTCACGCCTCCGGCTCGTTGCACCACACAGGCCATGACGGATCGCGGTTCCCTTCCGGACGCCGCCGCAACCTTGCCCCGACCCTGCAGCCGCATCGGCCGCTCGTCCTGGGCGAAGACGCCGGTATCCGCGGGCACGCCGCCTGAAACTTGCTCCCTGCCGACCGCTGCATTACATTGTGATACATGGAAACGACACTGAATGTTCGCATCTCTCCAGAGCTCAAGCGGCAACTCGACGCCTTGAGTCAGCGAACGCACCGATCGTCGAGCGATCTCGTCCGTGAGTCGCTGCGTCGCTACATCGCCAGCGAACAGATCGCGTTGTTGCGCAGGATGACAATGCCGCTTGCCGAGGCCCAAGGCTTCGTCACCGACGAGGACGTCTTCAAGGCGGTTTCGTGAGGGTGGTTCTGGACACGAACGTCCTGCTGGCGGGTTTTGCCACGCACGGCCTGTGCGAAGCGCTCCTCAAGGTGGTCTATCGCGACCACACCGTGATCCTCTCGGAGCACATTCTCGGCGAGGTCGCCCGCCACTATCGGGGCAAGTTCAAGGCGACCCCAGACCAGGTCGAAGCCGTCGTCGCATTCCTGCGAGCGAGCAGTGAACTCGTGAAGCCGGCGAACGTCACGCCAGACACATTCCACGACTTGGACGATCTGCCCGTTCTGGGCACGGCCCTGGCCGGAAGGGCTTCATGCCTCGTCTCTGGAGACAAGGAACTCCTCGCCCTGAGCACGTTCGCCAGCATCAACATCCTTGCGCCACGAGCCTTCTACGATCGCTTACGTCGCCCGAGTGAAGGATAGCGCGACAGGCAGCCAGACGGGTCAAGGGAGGATCGGCTGCGGATCAGCACGATGCCGGCGAGGCCGAGGCCGGCCAGCACGAACGTGCCCGGCTCGGGCACGACGATCACGGCAAAGTCGCTGTTGTGGTCGATGACCGCCCAGACGGTGTTTGATGTCGAGTCGTGCCCGTACACGCCGAGCGCGGAGGTGGGGGTCGCGAGCGGACTCGCCACGAGATAGTCGCTCCAGCTGCCCTGAAAGAAGGAGCCGCTGCCGCTGCCATTCCCGTCGATCGCGTTCACCCACGTCCCCGCCGGCGGTGCTCGTGCGGGCCAGGCCGCCGCCGGCAAAGTCGAGCGTGCCGAGGAACGAGCCCGTGCCGAGATCGGTGATCGCATTGGCGATCACCGCGCCGGCCCCCAACTCCAACCGCCCGCCAGCGGCGATGCTCACAGCCGCGGTGCCGAGGGCCGTCGAACTGGCCGCCGTGAGCGTGCCGGCGTTAATAGCCGTGCCGCCGATGTAGGTATTGCTGCCGGAGAGCACCAACCGGCCGGCCCCCGCCTTGGCCATCGAGCCGGCACCGTAGATTTCGGTCGAGATCGTCAGATCGTCCGCGACGGTGGCGTCGTCGCCGATTGTGAAGGTATGGACACCGCCGTTGTAGCCGGATGGCGAGTCAGCGGCCGATCGCAAAGAAATCTTGGTGGCGATGCTCGCGACATTCCCGCCGACGGGATTGGCGGTCAGGTTTCCACGGGGCGCGATGTAGTTCGCGGCATTGCCGGCGATCGTGCCGGACCCATTGAGCACCAGGCTCCCCAGAAACTGATCTCTGCCAGTCGTATCGAGCACGCCCCCCGACTCCACCGTGATGTCAGCCATGTTCGACGTCCAGCCGAACTGGTGGCTCACCTGCGTGGCGTCGACCCGCCCGCCGTCTTGAATGACGACCGCCAATCCCGCCCGGGACCCGGCCACTTGCCAACTCGGAGCTCCTTCGAGCGCGAGCGTGCCGGCGGCGACCGTCGTCGTGCCGGTGAAGGTGTTGTTGCCGGAGAGCGTGAGGGTGCCGGCACCGGTCTTTTCCAGGCCGCCGGTTCCGCTGATCGGGCCGGCCACCGCAGTCGATGCCGCACCGCCGACAACGAGCGAGTTGGCACCGAGGACAACTGACGACCCGGCGACCCCGGACAGCGTGGCGATCGTGCGATCGCCGCCGGCCGCCGAGATGTCGACTCTGGCACCGGAAGCGTTCAGGCTGACACCAGACGAGGAACCGATGTCGCCGCTGCCTGACAGGGCGAGCGTGCCGGCGTTGACCGTGGTCGGGCCGGTGTAGGCGTTGCTCGCCGACAGCGTGAGCGTGTTGCCGCCGAGTTTGGCAAGGCCGATGCTGCCCGTCACCGCGGTCGTGAAGGTGCGATCGCCAGCCGCGGTGTCGAACGCGAGCGTCGAGCCGGCCGCAAAGTTCCCCGTGCCAGTCATGGTGCTGATGTCGGCATCGGCAACGCCGGAGCCGGGAGCCAGGGCGGCGCCCGCGGCCACGCTGAACCGGCCGGCCGTGTCCTAGCCGGGCAGCGCCGCCGTGCTCGCGATGGCCAGCGTGCCGGCGTTGACCGCGGTGGTGCCCGTGTAGGTGTTGGTGCCGGAGAGCGCGACCGTCCCCGCCCCCGCGATCGTCAGGCCAGAGCTGGCGTTCCGCTCGGTGATGTCGGTCGCGACGGTGAGCGTGCGGCCGGAGCCGGCCAGGACGGTGTTGGCCGTGCCGCCGAGTTGGAGCGTCAGCTGCTGGCCCGAGTCGGTCCCCTGCACGTCGGCGATCGTGAGGTTACTGCCGCCTTCGTTGTTGAGAATCACGTTGGTCGCACCGTCGATCGCCGCCCCATTGAGGGTCAGGGTGCCGCTCGTGGCAGCCGAGTTGCCGACGACGAGGTCACCAGAGCCGGCCAGGGAGTTGAAGGAGATGCCGCCGAGGGCGAGGTCGCCGCTGGCCGTCGCCATGTCGATGCCGAGGCCGCCGGTGAAGGCGTAGTTGCCCACCACGGCGATGTCGCTGTCGGTGCTCGTGGGATCGCCGGTCGCGCCCGGGGCGGTGCCGCCGGCCCAGTTGGCTCCCGTCAGCCAGGCGTTGTCGGTCGAGCCGACCGCGTAGCCGGTCACGGTGCTGGCGTTGGTGAGCGTGACGCCGGCCAAGCCGCGGTTGTAAGCGTCGAGAGCCTGATCCGCCGTGAGCGCCGAGTTCCAGACGGCGGTCTCGTCCATCAGCCCGTACAGCGGTCGCACCACCGTGGTCCGAGCCGTGGCCAGGTGGATCCCGCTGTCGGCGATCGTGCTCGAGGCCACCCCGGCGGTCGTGCCGACGGCGGCACCGTCGAGATAGACCGTCATCTGGGTCGTGCCGGAGACGCTGCTGTACACCTGCGTCACGTGGTGCCAGGTGCCGCTCGTCAGGGCGCCAGGGACTTCCAGCGTTTCCGTCCTCGAGTTATACGCTAAAGCGGTCGTGCTGTTGTTGGTGGAGCTGCCCAACGAGAGGTCATAGTCGGTCGCCCCCTCCCAGACATACGTCCGCCCGCCAGTCGAGATATTGGTGACGTAATACCAGGAGCCGATCGTAAAGGAGTCGCCGAGCGCATAGCCGCCTGCGGGAGTCGAGCCGGCCCCGAACGCTACATTCATGTCGAGAAACTTCACCGCCCCCTGCGTCGCCGGGAACGACGAATAGCTCATCTCCACGGCACTGCCGACGATCCCGTCCGGGGTGTAGCTCGGGGCGAGACCGCCGATCGTCAGCACGTCGGTCGCATTAGTCCCGCTGGAGGTCAGGCTTTCATTGGTGACCGTGCCAGTGCCCTGAAACTCCCAATACCCGGTGGGAGCTAGCGACTGGGCCATCGCGGGCGTCACGCATCCGACGGCCACCAGCAAGCCGAGCCAGACGATCGCCGTCCGACTCGCCCGCGAGTCGTGGCTACGGCTCGCTCCCGACGCGGCACACAATGCGGTTGATGCGGTGAAAGAAACCGCCTGCTGATCAGGCATTGGTCGTCTCCTGGCCATGCAGCCATGTTGAGGAAGCGGCAACTCGCAGAGAGCCAGGTGGCTCGTCCGCTCAACTCACGGACGGCCCCCAATACCCTCGTTAAGGTACGAGAACGCCCGGTCTAAGTCTTGCCCGTTTCACCACAAAAACTTGACCATTTCTCCAATTGCCTCCTCAGCAGAATCTGTGGGTGAACTTGGGCTCCGGTAACCGCCCCAACACATGAA
>CALGAS010000513.1 GCA_937959175.1 uncultured bacterium
CCTGGGCCGGCTTGGGCTCGCCGTCGCGGTGATCACCGCCCCCCTGCCCCGCGTCGATGCCGGCGACTGGACCGGCTACATGAACGTTTTCAACAACAATGCCGGTTCGCAGGGCGACTACGTCTTCGGTGAGAACTGGGGCGTGGCCGACCTCAAGACGACCGTCTTGGCCCGACCAGGTTCGGGAATCAACGTCGAGAACAACATCCTCGAGCTGTTTCCCAACTACAACACCTACGCCGACAATCCCGGTGATGCGTTCTGGCGCGACAACGGCGGAGCGGGCCCGGGCGGCAACAAATGGATGGAGGCCAACACCTTCGTCGAAGACCAGAGCATCACGCAGGAGAGCATCACCTTCGGCGGCGTGGTCGACTCCTATACGCTTTCCCCGGACTACACCGCCCAGGCCTTCATCAAGGTGCTCGACCCCGGGGCGGGATACACGGCGGTCTATTCCGACACGGTCAATCTCGCCGACGGGCCAGAGTTTTCGATGACGGCCGATCTTCTCTTCTACTCGGGGCTGCTTCTCCAGACCGGTTTCACCGTCAGCGGCATCAACGCCAACCCCTCCGATGAGGCGACCCTCGGCAGCGTGCGGGTGACCACCATGCCGACCCCCGAACCGCCGGGAATCGAGTGGAAGGGCTTCATGACCGTCTCGACGGAGACGGCTGAAGGCGGCAAGGGCGAGTACCTCTTCGGGAGCAACTGGGGCGTGGCCGATCTCCAGACGACGCTCGTCGCCACCGACCCGGCCACCCTCACCGATAACCAGTTGCGGCTGGCCCCCAACTTCAACACCTACGCCAACGCCGTCGCCAGCGGCGATCCCGTCGATATCGCGTACTGGACCGACAGCACCGACGGCGGGATCACGCCCGGCCCCGATGGCAATCGCTGGATGGATGCCAACACCTACGTCGAGGATTTCATCGTCGACCAGACCGAGACGAGCTTCAGCGGCCGGATCGACGAGTTCGACCTCTCCGGCGACTACACGGCGGAGGCCTTCATCAAGGTGCTCGACCCGGCTGACAACTTCAGCGAGAGCCTCTACGAGAGCCAGCCGCTCACCTCCGGCCTCGCCGACTTCACCCTCTCCGCCGACCTGACCGACTTCACCGGGCAGATCCTTCAGCGGGGCTTCACCGTCTCTGGCGTGAACGCCAATCCCGTCAACGAGGCCTCGCTCGGCAGCATCCTCGTGACGACGAACCCGACCGGCCCCACGGCGATCACGATTGACGTCGCCAGCGGCAGCGAGACGCAGGCCCAGGCCGGCTACGCTACGATCGCCTCGGCGGCGAGCGTCACCAAGACCGGGGCCGGCACGCTCGTCTTCGACGCGGCCAACGCCTACACCGGCCCGACCACCGTCGCGGCCGGCACCCTCCAGATCGCCAACGACAACGCGGTGGCGGCAAGCGACGTGACCGTCGCCAGCGGAGCATCGATCGTGCTCTCTGGTGGCACGACGATGAAGACTGCGAGCGTCACCCTCTCTGGCGGCACGATCTCGGGCGACACGCTCGCCGTCGATGCAGCCACTGGCATCGAGACGCTAACCGTCAACTCCGGGACGATCGCCAATAGTTCGTCGGTGGTCGTTGGCGACGGCGGGCTGGTCGATCTCCCCGACGATGCCCGGGTCGTCCTCGGCGTCGCCGGCCTGAGCGTCGCCGAGACAAGCGGCGGCGGCAAGATCGACCTCGGCGGGGGCGAGTTTGGCGTGGCTGCCGGCGGCATCACTGCTGCACAGCTGCGGGCCGACATCATTGCCGGCCGCAACGGCGGGGCCTGGAACGGCACCGCCGGGATCACCTCCGACGTGGCAGCCTCTTCGGGCGGGACCCGGGCGGTCGGCTACGTCGTCGCCGGCGACGGCTCGGCCCGCGTCTCCTTCGCCGCCCCGGGCGACACCGACCTGAGCGGC
>CALGAS010000514.1 GCA_937959175.1 uncultured bacterium
GCTACTTGCTCGTGAGGCTTTCGCGGGCGGCTTTGGTGATCGCCACCACGGCCGGGTGGGCGAGACGCTTCTCGATCGAGATGGCGTAGAACCGTTCGCGGAGCCGCTCCTCGCGGCCTACTACGACGACGCCGTACATCCGACAGACCTCGTCCTCGACGGTCGTCGGGGCCGCGAAGAGACCCTCGCCGCGGCCGCCGAATGCCTTGAGCAGGGCGCTGTCGGAAAACTCTCCGCGGATCACCGGGCGGATCTCCAGGTCGTCAAACCACTGGTCGAGCGAGCGACGCAAAGCCGCGTTGCCCGCTGGCACAAGCAACGGGGCGGCATCGAGCGAACGGGGAAACCCGCCGCGATACCGGCGTGCCAAGGCGGCGGTGCCGAAGAACGTGACGCCGCAATCGCCGAGCGAGTGGTTGAAGGCCCGCATCCCCAGCCGGGGGTTGGCGGGATAGTCGCTGATCACCAGATCGAGCTCGTGCAGGGCCAGCTGGGCCAGCAGCCGGTCGGGGTCGCCATCGACGCAGACCACCTGGACGTCCTCCTCGGGCAGGTTCAATGCTGGCGCCAGCAGGCGGTGGACCACCAACTTCGGCAGCGTGTCGGCCACGCCCACCACAAACCGCACGCTGCCGCCGACCGACCTCCCGGCGAGCGCGTCTTCGAGCTCGCGGCCGAGCGAGAAGATCTCGTCGGCGTAGCGATAGACGAGCCGGCCGGTCTCGGTGAGGGTCAGGGAGCGGCCCTGCCGCTCAAACAGCTTCGCCTTGAGCGACCGCTCGAGCGTCTTGAGCTGGCCGCTGATCGTCGGCTGCGTGAGATGCAGGCGACGGCAGGCCGCGGCAATGCTTCCCTCGCGAGCGACCGTCCAGAAATAGAGCAGGTGGTGGTAGTTGAGCCAGTTCATCGACGCCACAATGCATGCATAGGTTTTTTCGATGAATCATATCGGAACATTCTTCTTTGTCGAAGTGGTTTGGCGGGCCTAATCATGACGATGATACCGGTCGGGGGGTTCCGGCCGTCCAACGTCTGGGAGCTTTTGCCATGCTGTGGAGCCTGAAAACACCGGGTCGTCGGCCTGATCCCGACCTTGTCACGCACATCGAGCGGCGGCTGCAGTTCGCCCTGTCACGGTTCAGCAGCCGGATCCGGCGGGTGAACGTCTTTCTGGCCGACGAGAACGGGCCGCGGGGCGGCATCGACAAGACCTGCCGGATCGTCGTCCGCATGCGAGACGGCGGGGACGTGGTGGCCGAGGTGAGCGACAGCGACTGGGAGATCGCGGTCGACCGGGCAACGACCCGCGTTGGTCACACGACCAGCCGTGAGGTGGCCCGCCGCCGGGCCGGTCGCCGTCCGGCCCGCAAGCCCGCCAGCTTCGCCGGACCGCCGGGAGCCCGCTCATGGTGACGGCCGTCGCCCCAGCACCGCACGACGAGTCGCCGGCTGTCGGCCACGGGCCGCTCCACGCCCACGGGAAGGGACCGTGGCAGCGGCTGGTTGAGTTGATGCGGCTGGAGTGGGGCGACGTCTTCACGCTCCTCGCCTTCGCCCTCGGGGTCGGCCTGCTGTCGCTGGTCGCCCCGGCGGCGATCGAGGCGCTCGTCAACACCGTCGCTTTCGGCATTCTGCTCTGGCCGGTGTTTGTGTTGGCGATGGTGATGTTTGCCCTGCTGTTTGTGGCGGCCGTGTTGCGGGCGATGCAGACGTATGTCGCCGAGTGCCTCCAGCGGCGGCTCTTCGTCAGAACGGCCCTCGGCTTCGCCGACCGGCTCGCCCGCACCGGCATCGCGTCGTTCGACGGGGCCAACCGGGCTGACATCGTCAATCGCTTCTTCGAGGTCTCCTCGGGGCAGAAGTCGATCGCCACCCTGCTGGTCGAGGGCGTCGGGATCATCATGATGACGCTCGTCGGCCTGATCGTGCTCGCCTTTTATCACCCCTACCTGCTGACCTTCGCCCTGGTGCTCGGCGGGCTGGTCGTCTTTCTCTTGCTCGTGCTCGGAATCGGCGGCGTGCGGACGAGCATCGACGAGAGCTATGCGAAGTTCGACGTGGCCGCCTGGCTCGAGGAGGTGGCCCGCTGCCCCCACACCTTCCGCAGCGGCGAGGGAGCCCTCTTGGCCATCGACCGGGCCGACACCCTGGCCGACCGCTACGTGGCCGCCCGCAAGCGACACTTCTCGATCATCTGGCGGCAGACGATTTTCGCCCTCATGCTCGAGGCGGTCGGGAGCACCGTCTTGCTCGGCCTGGGAGGCTGGCTGGTGATCAATCGCCAGCTGACGCTCGGGCAGCTCGTCGCCAGCGAACTGATCGTCACGCTCGTCTTGGCGGCCCTCTCCAAGATCGGCAAGTATGTCGAGATCTTCTATGACCTCCAGGC
>CALGAS010000515.1 GCA_937959175.1 uncultured bacterium
CGGCCGAGGTGATCGGTCCGCTCGAGGCATACTCGCGGAGGTAGAGGGCCGCCAGGACGCCGAAGGGCGCTACCAGGATCGCCATGATCAGCGTCATCACGACGGTGCCCCAGATGGCGGGAAACACGCCGCCGGCACTGTTGGCCTCGCGGGGATCGTCGCTGAGAAACTCGCCCCAGCGGGCGAGATAGACGCCGGCCTTCCCGGCCAGGCCGAGCCGGTTGGGCTGCCAGGCCCGCACGATCCCGTCGAGCGGCACGCTTGTCGTGCCGCCGGACGCCGTTTCAAACTCCACCGCCCAGCCGGCGTTCTGCTCGCGAAGGGCGGCGGTCTCTTCGTCGAGGCGGCGGCTGGCCTCGGCAACCTCGGCCTGCACCGCGGCCTCGGCCTCCTCGGCTGCCGTCACCGCCTGGCTCTCGGCTGCCGTCTCGAGCCGGGCCTCCACCACCGCCAGCCGGGCGGCCCGCAGCTGCCGCTGCAGCTTACCCCGGTCGACGCGATCGAGCCGCATCGCCTCTCGCCAGCGGCGGCGGGCCGGCGGATGCTCTTCCTGGTAGGCCTTCCAGACGGCGGCCGGGCCCTCGGCGACCGTCGTCTCGCCGTTCACAAGCCGGCGGGGAATGCCGTGGAGCCGGCCCCCTTCCAGCCGCTCGACGACCGTCGCCCACTCCGGCCGGCTGGTATCCGCGATCGCAGCCTTATCGACCCATTCGAAGCGACTGCCAGTTTCCGCGAAGGCGGCCGTGCGGATCAGCATCCGGGCGGGGTGGCCCGCCTGGTCGGCCGTGGCGGGCTCGTCCGCCTCCTGTTCGGTCACCTCCCCGAGCAAGCGGCGGCCGTCAGTGAGTTCGATCTGCTCGAGGGGAACGGGCCAGAAGGTGGCCGCCCCCCGGATCGCGATCAGGGCGAGCAGGCCGACGATCATCGCGATCGCCGTTCCCAGCGAGCCCGCCGTCAGCCAGACCCAGGGCTCTCCCTGGGCGGCCAGGGCCGAGTGGACGCTCCGCAGCCGCCGCGGTCGCTGCCGGTCAGAGCTCATGGGCCCGCCTCCGGAACCGCTGCCGCACGATTTCGGCGGCGGTGTTGACGACGAACGTCATCGCAAACAGCGCCAGGGCCGCCAGAAAGAGCACGCGGTAGTGGGTGCTGCCGCGGGCCGCCTCGGGAAGCTCGGTGGCGATCGCGGCCGAGAGCGTCTGGAAGCCGTTGAACAGGTTCCAGCTCATCAGCGGCGTGTTGCCGGCTGCCATTAGGACGATCATCGTCTCCCCGACGGCCCGGCCCAGGCCGATCATCACCGCCGAGAAGAGACCGCTGGCCGCCGCCGGCACGATCACCCGCACCGCCGTCTGCCAGGGCGTCGCACCGGCGCCGAGCGACGCGCTGCGGAGATGCTCGGGGACGCTGGAGAGGGCGTCGTCGGCGATCGTGAAGACCAGGGGAATGATGGCGAAGCTCATACCCACGGCCACGACCATCGCGTTTCGCTGCACGTAGGTGCCGAGCAGGCCGCCGCGGGTGTCGAACCTCACCGCGTCGAAGAACGCGGCCGCCGCCACCGCCAGCAGCACCGCCGCCGCCAGTCCACCAGCGAAGACGAGCAGCGACACGACGCCCGCCCGCCGCCGGCTCCAGCCCGCCCCGATCTGCCGCAGCCAGGGGTTGATCTGCCGGCCGACGAGCCAGACCGTGACGACGGCCGCCAGCGGCAGCATCGCCACCACCCAGCCGCCGAAGCCGCTGCCGTCCCGGCCGTCGAGCCAGCCGCGGACATCCCCTTGAAAGAGCAGCCGCTCGACCAGCGGCGCCGCCGCGACCGCCCCCGCCACGCCCGCCGGCATCGCCAGAAAGACCACCACGAGAAACCGCCAGGCGGCCAGGCCCGCCTTCGTCGCCGCGGGCAGCAGCTGCCAGAGATGGGCCCCGGCCAGAATCGCCAGCGGCACGGTGAAAAAGCCGGTCAGCACCGGCATCAACGCCTGCTCGATCGCCGGCGCGAACACCAGCCCGGCGATGAAGCCGAGCACGACGCTCGGCAGGCTGGCCATCATCTCGATCGTCGGCTTGATCCGGGCCTTCCACCGCGGGTGCATGAACTGGCTGGCGTAGATCGCCGCCAGGATCGCGATCGGCGTGGCGAAGAGCATCGAGTAGAGCGTGGCCTTGATCGTGCCGAAGATCAGCGGCAGCAGGCCAAACTTCGACTCGAACGACTCATGGCCGGTCGTCTCCCAGGCATGGCTCGGGCCCGGATAGCTCTCGTACCAGACCGGCATGAGGAGGGTTTGAAACGAGACCTCCGGATAGCCGGGGTTGATCGCCCATGCCGCGAGCCCCCCGCCGCCTGCCGCCAGGAGCCGATTCTCACGGGGCGGGATCGCCAGGGCGGCGGTGGCCGGCAGGCCGGCGGCGGTCGCACCGCGCGGGGAAAGGCTGCTCACCTGCCGGCCCGACGTCGAGTGGAGCAGGCGAACCCGGCCGTTCTCGGTGGCCGCGGCGAACAGCCGCGAGCGGGGCGAGGCCGCGAGGGTGGTCACGGCACTGTCAGACGCCGGCGGAAACTGGCGGGCGGTCACCATCCGGAGGCCGTCCTCCGGCATGTCGCGGTCATCGCGGTCGCTCGCCTCCCGCCGCGCGGGAAACATCACGCGGATGCCGCCGGCTGCATCGGCCACCGCCAGGGCCATCCCGCCAAACAGCCTCGTCACGGCCGTGACCGATGCTCCCGCCGAGAAGGATTCCATCAACTGGGGCGTGCGGATCGAGCGAATCGCGTAGCGTCGCCCGCGGCCGTCGGCGGCCAGCAGGAAGAGCTGGTCGCCCAGTTCCGAGACCCGCACAAAGGCGGGCTTGAAATCAGCGTCGGCCGGGATCGTGCCAACGGCAGTGGTGGTCGTCCGCTTGCCGGTGAGCATGTTGCGGCGGGACGTCGACGACTCAACCCGCACGTTCCCCTCGGCGTCGAGGGCGGCCACCAGCGGCCCGCCGGCCAGCGGGGTGATATCGACGTCGATGACCGCCGCCGGCAGGGGCTCCCCACCGACGGTCGCGAGATCCGAGACGAGCCTCACGCGGGACAGCTGCCCGCCGGCCCCGCCGACCACGACCGACTCCTCCCAGCCGATCGCCTCCCCTTCTCTGGGCGGCGTCAGCTCGGCCGGCAGTTCGGTCGGATTGAGATAGGCCGATGCCAAGCCGAGCTCGCCGGAGCGAAACGAGCCGTCGGCAAAGCCCGCTACCGCCAGCAACCGGCCCGGCACGTTCCGCAGGGCCGAGCAGCCCTCGAGCCCGGCCTCCTCGGCCGTCCGCTCGAGGAGCATCTGCCCGTCGGCCAGGCCGATCACTCGCAGGCGTTGACCGTCAATGAGCCAGGCGAGATGGCCCGACTCATCGCTGCCGAGTCCCAGCAGGCCCGCTCCCGGGAGCGGTACTTGCCCGGCCGCGGCGGTCCTGGCGGGCTTGAAGAGCGGCGCGGCCACGACCAGTAGAAACACCCCGACCGCCAGCACCGCCACGATCGTGCCGATGCCGCCGGCCGTGATCAGCCCGCGGGCGACAGCGTCGCCGGCCCGCACCCAGGGATGGCTCGTCCGCCGTCGGCGACGGCCGGTGAAGGTCCCGGTGGCATTCATGCCGCGGTCTCTCGGGCGGTGAAGAGGGCCTGGTCAGGCATTCCGGAATCTCGCGGGGCGAGCGGGCCCGCGGGGGGCACTCGGCTGGTGCATGCGTTACTCAGAAGCGGCGATGCCAATCTCGCCCAACGCCTCGTCGGCGACCGCCGCAGTCACCGGCAGGTAGCCGTCTTTGGCAACGCTTTCCTGGCCGTCGCGGCTGAGCACGTAGCGGAGAAACTCCCGCCGCAGGGGATCGAGCTGCGATCCGGGCCGATGATTGACGCTGAGAAACAGGAACCTCGCCAGCGGATACTCGCCGGCGTAGGCGGACTCGGCGGTCGGAGCCACCGGCTCCCCGCCCGGCTCGGCCGCCAGCGGAACCGCCCGCACGTTGGCCGTCAGGTAGCCGATGCCGCTGTAGCCGATCCCGAACCGGTCGCTGGCCACCGCCTGCACAACCGCCGAACTGCCCGGCTGCTCTTTGACGGTCGGCTTGAAGTCGCCCTTGAAGAGGGCGAACTCCTTGAAGTAGCCGTAGGTGCCGCTGGTGGCGTTGCGACCGTAGAGGCTGATCGGCCGGTCCTTCCACTCGCCGCCGAGGCCGAGATCGCCCCAGGTGCGAATATCGCCGCGAGCCCCGCCGGTGCGATTCTTGGAAAAGATCGCGTCGACCTGCTGGAGGGAGAGGGCCCCCAGCGGATTGTCCTTGTGCACGAAGACGACCAGCATGTCGATCGCCACAGGCACGATCGCGGGGGCATAGCCGTGCTTTGCCTTGAAGGCGTCGATCTCGGAGGGCTTCCAGTCTCGGCTCATCGGGCCGAAGGTGCAGGTGCCCTCGGCAAGCGCCGGCGGAGCCGAGGCCGACCCCTTCCCCTCGATCCCCTCGCGGACGCTCGGATAAAACTTTTTGAATCCCTCCGCCCAGAGGGCGACGAGGTTGTTCATCGTGTCGGAGCCGACGCACTTCAGCGAGCCGGCGACCTCGCCGGGAACCCGCTCGTACGCCGGCAGTGCGGCCACGACCGGTTCGGCAACCGCTCGAGAATCGGCAGCGACCGCAATCAGCCAGGCGGTTCCGGCAGTCGCGAGGGCCGCACGGAGTTTCCGCGGGAATCGGTCAAGCGACACGTGGGTTCTCCTGGCGTCTCGGCATCCGCGTCAGGGCCACGATCACAGTGCCGGCTGCCGTCTCGCTGCGGCCGCCACCGCCGTTTCCCGACCGCGGGGAAGCCTAATCGGGAATTGTGAGGGTTTCGTGAGGGCCATCGGCGGGCCTCTGGAGCCGGCGGTTCGGCCCCTGCTGGCCCGCCCGGGGCGTGTGGTACACTCTCCGCCTCGCCGGTCGTCAGCGACTGGCGGATTATGACTCAGCACACACCCGCACCACGTTCAGCGGCTGCCGAGAATCTCGCTCGAGTGACGTCGATCCTCGAGTCGAACGGGCCTGTCGTGCTGCCAGCCCTGTTGCTCTGTGATTTCGGGCATCTGGCCCGGGAGGTCGACCGCCTCGAGGCGGCCGGAGCCCAGGCCCTCCATCTGGACATCATGGACGGCCGGTTTGTGCCCCAGCTCACCTACGGGCCCGTTGTCGTCGAGGCGGTCCGGCGGGCGGCCCGCGTCCCGCTGGAAGTCCACCTGATGATCGAGGAGCCGCAGCACTCGCTGGCCGACTATGCCGAACTCGGGGCTGAGATCATCACCGTCCACGTCGAGGCCCTGGCCGATCCGGTCGAGGCGCTCGAGGAAATCCGCTCGCTCGGCTCGCGGGCCCACCTCGCGATCAGCCCTGGCACCCCGGTATCCCGGATCGAGCCCTTTCTTGACGCCTGCGACGGAGTGCTCGTGATGAGCGTGGAACCGGGCTACGGCGGCCAGGCCTTTGAGCCGCAGGCGCTCGACAAACTTGCCCGGCTGGCCGCCATCCGTCGTGACCACGGGGGCCGGTTCCGGCTCGGCGTCGACGGCGGCATTTCCACGAAAACCATCGCGGCCGCGGCCGCGGCCGGTGCCGAGCTGATCGTGGCCGGCAGCGCCGTGATCCGGGCAGCCGACTATGCCCATGCCATCAGCGAGCTCGAGACGCTCGCCCGCGGAGCGATCTGATGCCCGCGGCTCGATTCCCCCTGGAGACTGTCGTTTCCCGATGCCCGATCACCTGATCGTCATTCGCTCCGCCGCCACCGACTACGACCTCCAGGGGCGGGTCCGCGGGTCGCTCGACCTGCCGCCCTGTCCGGAGGGTCTGGCCGAGGCCCGCGCTGCAGCCAAGCGGCTGGCCGACTCGCCGCCGACAGCGATCTACACGGCGCCGACCGCCTGCGCCGAGGAGACCGCCCGAATCATCGCCGACCGTTGGGGCCTGACCCCGAAGCGACTCGACCTGCTCGAGAACCTCGACCTGGGGCTCTGGCAGGGAAAGCTCGTGGCGGAGATCCGCAAGCTCCAGCCCCGGCTCTACCGGCAGTGGCAGGAGGATCCCTGGAGCGTCTCGCCGCCGGAGGGCGAGCAGCTTGACGAGGCTAGGGAACGCGTCGAAGCGGTGCTCGAGAAACTCTTCCGCAAGCATCCCGGGGGGCGGATCGCCGTGGTGGTGCCTCCGCCGCTCGATGCCGTCATCCGCTGGCTGGTGTCTGGCGAACCGCTCGGCGACCTCTGGCGGCGGGACGCCTGCCGCGATCCCGTCGCGGAACTGCCCGTCGCCGCCCAGTGGCAGCCGGCCGGCAGCCAGCCGCTCGCGGCTCCCGCCGCCCCCTTGCCCCCGGCCCGTGCAGCCTCCCGCTGAGGGAATCCGGCGCAGCATCGGCCCTGTGGCTCCGGGTAAACTTTTGAGGTGTCGGCCGGAGCCCTGGCGGCCCGGCCAGATTCGGCATCCTCCGACTCGGTCCCACAGCATGGCACGACGCCCTTCCGCGATCGCTACCCCGCCTGAGGCCGCTGTGCTCGAGCAGCCCGCTCGCCAGCCGGCCGCGCAGGGCTCCCCGCCGGCAGCGAGCCGTCCGTCGCCCCCCACCGGTCCCCGGGCCAAGCGGGGCGTGCCGGAGGGCCTCTGGCTCAAGTGCGGCGGCTGCGGCGCCACGATCTATCGCAAGGAGGCCGAGGAGCTCCAAAACGTCTGCCCGCAGTGCGGCTTCCATTGGTATGTCTCGGCCCGCCGTCGGATCGACCAACTGCTCGACACCGGCACCTTCGAGGAGTGGGACGCGTCCCTCCGGCCGACCGATCCGCTCGGCTTCAAGGACAAGAAGCCCTATGCCGATCGGATCGTGGCCGAGCAGAAGCGGACGGGCCTCTCCGACGCGGTGATCACCGGCAACGGGATGATCCGGGCCCGGCGGGTCGCCATCGGCGTGACCGACTCGGCCTTCATCATGGGGAGCATGGGGAGCGTCGTCGGCGAGCGGCTCACCCGGCTGATCGAGCGGGCGACCGAGGGCCGGCTGCCGCTGATCATCATCAGCGCCTCCGGCGGCGGAGCCCGGATGCACGAGGGCATCCTCTCGCTGATGCAGATGGCCAAGGTTTCGGCGGCCCTGGCCCGCTACTCGGCTGCCGGCGGGCTGTTCATCTCCGTGCTCACCAATCCGACGATGGGGGGCGTGGCGGCGAGCTTCGCTTCGCTCGGCGACCTCTGCTTCGCTGAGCCCCGGGCCCTGATCGGGTTTGCCGGTCCGCGGACGATCAAGGCGACGATCCGCGTGGAGTTGCCCAAGGGCTTCCAGACGAGCGAGTTCCTCCTCGAGCACGGCTTCGTCGACCGGATCGTGTCCCGCCAGGATCTCAAGAGCGAGATCGCCCGCGCAATCGACTACTGCGGCGGCTAGCGGCTTTGCGGACTGGCAGTTGCGGCCTTCAGGAGGCCGGAAAGGGGGACAGGCACCTCGCTGCGCTCGGAGCCAGTCCCCTTTCCCCAATAAAAGCCCCCCGGCGCGAGCCGGGGGGACGGCGGGCCGTTGGGCCATCCCGCCCTCCGCAAGCCCGAGCAGCCGTTCACCACCAGAAAGCCCTACCCGCTGTCACAACAAACCACCCCTGGTGGCTTTTCAAGCTCCCCGGGGGGACGGCGGGCCGTTGGGCCATCCCGCCCCCGATAACCACACACGCCTTCACCACCAACCCGCCCAGAACGCGGTCACAACCAACCAACCGCCGGAACTCCTCCCGAGCTCCCCCGCCGGACCAACAAACACGCCCTCACCACCGCGCCCTATCCGCGGTCACAACCAACCACATCACGCCGGCGGCGCGACCGCGTCGATCTTGGCGGCGACGATGAAGTCGTTCTCGGAGAGACCGCCGATCGCGTGCGTGTGGATCTCCACCCAGGCCTTCCGGTAGCCCTCGAGATGGAGGTCGGGGTGGTGCTGCTCCCGCTCGGCGAGGGCGGCGACGGTGTTGAGCAGTTTCACGGCCGACCGAAAATCGGGCAGCGTGAAGTCGCGACGAATCCGCGTGCCCTCGTGCGTCAGTTGCCAGGCGGGCAGGGCGGCCAGGTGCGTCTCGGCCTCGGCGGCCGAGAACTTCGGCACGCCCCCTTCGCAGGGAACGCACTTTTTCGCTACGAGATCGGCTGCTGTGGGCGTGTTGCTCATGCCCGCAGTCTATCCAACCAGCCCGCGTCGACCAGCCTCAGGGCTTCGGCAGATCGATGTCGATCGTCGATTCGCCTTCGGGAACGGTCTTCGTGATCCCGCTGGTGGAAGGCAGTCGATACCGCTCGGGATAGTCGCGGGGGTTGACCGGATTGACCGCCTTCAGCTCGGTCGTCTTCGGGTCGGCCACCAGGTTCTGCTCCGGCGGTACAAGACCGATCCGGTAGTCACCCGGCAACACCCCCGGCTGCCCGAGATACCGCAACGC
>CALGAS010000516.1 GCA_937959175.1 uncultured bacterium
AGAGCGAGGGGGGCGGCTTGGGGATCTGGTATTCGTTGAGGGCCAGCGCTTCGGGACAGGAGTGCGAAGGATTGTTGGCGTGACTGGTGGGGCCGCTGGACGCGGCGTAGTTGCAGGGGGCGTTGCGGTCTTGCGGTGACCAGGAAGGCAGGCCCGTAAATCGCTCGTCGCTGGGGCACATGAAGCCGGGGATCTCCACGTCGCGGAGGAAACGGCCGTCGGGAAGTCGCGTGTCGTCGACGGCCAGCGACATCTTCTTGAAGTCGATCGCCGCGTAGAGGGCGTCCTGCTCGAGAAAGGGAAGCAGGCGAGCCAGGCCGGTGCCGCGGCTCTGGGCGGCGCCGAGTCCGTGGGTGTGCGCGCCAATCGGCAGTGTCTCGTCGTGGCGGGAGATGAAGGTCGAGGTGGCCAGCCCGATCTGGCGAAGATTGTTGCCGCAGCTGGCCCGGCGGGCTGTCTCGCGGGCCCCCTGCACCGCCGGCAGCAGCAGCCCGACCAGGGTGGCGATGATGGCGATCACCACGAGCAGCTCCACGAGCGTAAATCCACGACGAGGCGTGCGCATAGGAGTTCCCCGGTGAGGCCGAAAAGGGGCGGGGTCGTTCCACCCATCATCTCACGGTAGCAGGACGACGGGAGTGTGTCACTTGCTGCGTTGCCGGCCGCCCTAGCAGACTGTGCAACAAGTCTGCCGCCGCAGGATGCGGCGATCGGCGACCCCCAAAAACCTCGGCTTTTTGGGGAGTCGCTCACGTGGAAAAAGGCCATGGAGGGCTTTTTCCACGGGCAGCTAGAGACGCTGGCGGCGGGTGCGGGCGGCGTTGCGGCGGGGGGGCTTCACCGCGGCGGCCGGCTCATGGCGGCGGGCTGTCACCGGAATCACCGCGGCCTGCGGGCCGAAGAAGAAGGCCTCGGCGGGCCAGAGATCATCGCCGCGCGGAGCGGCCACCACCTCGGCCGGTTTCGGGGCTGGCGGCGGCGGCGGTAGCGGGATGGGGGGCGAAGCAGGCTGGACCGCGGGCTCGGGCTTTCTACGGTTCCAGGTCCGGGTCGGGTCGCTCAGCGAGCGGACATGCCCGCCGGCCTCGTGAAACATCGCCGCCACGTGGGCGTGGCAGGTGAGCACCAGCATCTGCCGATCCGGCCCCTGCTCGGCGAGAAACTCGACCAGCACTCGGGCCGCCGCACGGGCCCGCGTGTCGTCGAAGTTGACCAGCGCGTCGTCCATCACGATCGGCAGCGTCACGTCATGGCGGCCCAGATCCCGGACCAACGCCAGTCGCAGTGCGAGGAAGACCTGCTCCCGCGTGCCGCGGCTGAGCCGCTCGGGCCGCCAGACCTGGCCGTCGCGCTCGTGGATTTCCAGGCGGGCTTCGTCGACCGCGGTCGTGATCGAATGGTAGCGGCCGTCGGTCAGCCGGCTCAGCCAGCGAGACGCCTCCCGGAGCACCGGCGGCTGATGGTCGCGGGCCACAGCAGCCCGAGTGTCTTCCAGCAGGGTGCGGGCCCGCTCGAGCAGATGGCGGCGGTCCTGCTGCTCAATGATCAACTGCTCGACACCGGCGAGTTCCGCCTGGAGCGATTCGGTGCCGCGATCGGCGGCGGCGGCGTCGAGGCGGGCGGTGACGGCGGCCCGCCGGTCACGAACATCGGCCAGGCTGGCCCGCAGTTCACCGGTTCGTTCGCAGGCCCGCGCCAGCCGTGTCTCCAGCGGCATCGCGGCCGTTTCGGCCAGCCACTGCTCGAGGTCTGCCGGTTCGCTCGTCCGGCGGTGGGCATCGTGCCAGTCCCGGTCGGCCACCTCGGCCGCCAGTCGCAGCTCTTCGTATTCGGGGCGGCGGTCGACCCTGGCGAGAAAGGCATCCCGGTCGGCAACGCTCCAGCGATCGTAAAACTCCCGCACGGCCCGCTCCGCCACCTTGACCTGGCGAACCGCGTGCCGGTGGCGGCGACGGGCACTCTCGAGCCGCCGGGTCAGCGATGCCCGGCGACGGACGATGCGACGATCGTCATCGAGCCGTTCCTTGAGCATCTGGAGGTGGTCGAGCGGCCCCGCCTCCGGCACCAGCTCGCATTCGACGAGCAGTTCGTCGATCCGACGGCCGACGGCGGCGAGCTCTTCCCGCTTGTGGCGGGCCTCTTCCGAGAGCCGCCGGCGGTCGTCATCGAGGGTCAAGAGGGTGTGGCGATGGGCCGCGATCTGACGCACTTCTCGCGGCGAGAGGTTCGTCGGCAGGCCGCGATGTTCGAGCGCTTTCCGCCAGCGTGCCCTAGCCGCGGCTCGCTCCTCGGCCGCTTCCTTGACTGCCTGTTCGGCCACGGCCACCCGATCGGCGAGCAGATGGACCGAGCCTTCGCGGCCGGCGAGTTCCTCGAGCCGCTCGAGTTCCTCCTGGGCGGCGACCAGGCGACGCTCCAGCCCGGTGGCGGCGTCTGATCCCAGCCGTCCGTCGAGGAGCCCGCATTGGGCGGCGAGGTCATCCCGCTGCTGCTTGACCATCTCGTACTGCCGGCGGGCGGCCTCCAGGCGGGCCGAGGCGTTGCGATCGAGCGACCAGGTCGTCACCGAGGCCACGCCCGCCCCGGCCGCCCCCAGCGCCGCCATCGCATAGGCCAGTGAACCGGTCACCTCCTTGGGGAGCAGCGAGCCGGAGAGCAGCATCCCGGTGCCGATCACAAACAGCGCTCCCAGCGCGACCAGCCACGGGATCGGGATCAGCTGGGCCTCCATGCTCTCGGCCATTTCCCGCTCCAGCCGCGCGACCGTGCGGTCGAGTTCAACGAGCTGGTCGCCGCCGGAGATCCGCTTGCGAAGGGAGGCCAGCTTTTCGCCCGCCTTCTCGATCGCCTCCTGGACGCTGACGCCGCCGAGCGATTGTTCCGCGCCGTCGACGCTGCCGCGGGTCGTGGCCAGCGACCGCTTGGCCTCGGCGAGCTGCCTGCGGGCGGCGGCGAGGCCGCGGCTGGCCCGGCTGCAGGCCCGGGCTCGGCTGCGGAGCGGGCCGAACGACAACGCGAAGCCCTCCGGCAGGAGCACCTCCGGCAGGGAATCGATGTCGAACTCGGCCGGCAGCGTGACCGGGACCAGCCGCGTCAGGCCGGCGATGCCGACCTGCTCGCCGAACCGGCGGGCGGCGAGCTTGGCGTGGCTCTCAGCCCGGGCGACGTCGGCGGAGAGCCGTTCGAGCCGCGGCTCTTCCTCGGCAAGCGTGGATACCAGCGATCGCTTCGACCAGACGATCGACTCCGCCGGCAGCTCCCGCAGCTGGCGGGCGTATTGTGACCGCCGCTTGCGGCGGGAGGCAGCCAGCCGTTCGACCTTGCGGAGCCGGCGGTGGGCCGCTCGCCAGGCGTCGCGGTCGGCATGCACCAGCGGCATGCTCTCGAGGGCTGCCAGCCGCTCGCCCGTCTCCTTCCAGTTCCGATAGACAGGCTCGATCGCGATCACCCCGCGGATGACCGCCTCGGCAGCCTCGGCCCGCTCGATGCGTCCGAGCAGCGAGGCGACTTCGGCATCGAGGTGGCTGGCCTCGCTCCAGAGGCCACCGGCGGCCAGGGCGGGCGAGCCGGCGGCGATCAGCCGCTCCGCGAGGTCGCTGCGCCGCGCCTTGAGGGCTGTCAGCGGGGAGACCTCGGGGTCGACCGAGTCGAGTCGCTCGATTGCCTCATCGAGGTGGCCGATGACGCGGGCGACGTGCGAGCGGTCGAGGCCGCTGGCCAGTTCGTAAAGCCGGCTGCCGCAGCCCTCCGGTTCGAGGGTGCGGAGCTCGTGAAGTTCGTCCAGGCCGAAGGCCATCACGCTCGTGAAGGTGGTCTCGTCGATGTCACCGACCAGGTCCTGGAGGTAGTAGCGATGCCGCGGGCCGTCGGCGTGGGCGGCCTGGCGGGGATCGACATTGGCCACCTCGATCAGATCGCCCTCGTCGCCGCCGAGGCCGATGCAGTCGTCCTCATAGGCGGCCTGCGTCAGCGTGGCGAGGTGCGGCCCCTCGTGCCGCCGCTCGATCGAGAGGAGCGTCTGCTCGGGCGGCATTCGCACGAACAGGCGGCCGGCACAGGGCAGGCGGGGATCGAGCACGCCCCGCCGGAAGTTTCCTTCGAAGCCGAAGAAGATGGCCCGCACGAACTCCAGCAGGGTCGTCTTCCCGGTCTCGTTCGTGCCGTGCAAGACCTGGACGCCCGGCCCGAGACGGTCGACGACCACCCGATCGAGCCCGCCGAACCGCTCGGCGTCGATGCGTTCGATGAACATGCCTGGGATCCTCGCGACAAAGGGCCTCCGGAGGGAGGCCTCAGGTGGATTCGATCAGTTCCAAAGCGACCCAGCCGGCACGGCGGGCCGCAGCCGCCGGCAGGGCCGGCGTGGGCGAGTGTTCGATGGTCTCGACCAGGTCGGCCAGGGCTGATGTGAACGATGTGGTGGCACCGGGCCGGCCTCCGGAGCGGGCGTGGCCGAGGGCCGCCAGCGACTCGCCGGGATCCGCCACCAGATCGACGCACCAGCTCCGAAAGCTCTTGGGGTCGAAGAGTTCGCGGAGCCGGGCCAGGGTCTCGGCGGCGAGCTCGCCGACGCGGACGCGGCGGCTGACGCTCGTGCCACACTCGACCAGGCATCGCACCAGCTCGAGCGGCGCCTGTTCACCGGGGGCCGTCTGCTCGATCGCCGTCCAGAGCGCGGTGGCCAGTTCCTCGTCACCGCCGGCGGCCGACTCGACGCGGACGGTCCGCCAGGCGACCCGCTGGGTGGGAATGTCTCGCCAGCTGCTCCGCCAGTCGTGCCGGGCCACGCGCTCGGTCGCATCGCTGATCTCCTCCCGGTCGAGGAGCGTGAGGGTGTGGCAGCAGCCATCCGCTCGCTCCAGCGGCGAGCGGGGCTGGAGGGGGGGCAGGTGATGAATGCCGGCAGGCAGAGCGGGCCGCCGCCGGCTGGCCCAGATCCAGAAACTGCCAGGCTGGGTCCAGGCGGGCGAGGCGGCCGCCGCGTTCACGTACGCAGCGGCCGGATCGTGGTCACCCGGCCAGGGCGTATCCTCGCTGCCTGCCGCGGGAACGCTGGCGTCCCAGCCGACGACCAGACGTCGCCGAACGCCCGTCGGCGCTGGCTCGTCGGCCACGACCGCCGGCAGGTGGGCGGCTTCCGGAGCGGCCACGAACTCCACCGCGATGCCGTGGATGTCGAGTTCGAGCGGCGCGTGGGGCGTCGCGAAGAACAGTCCCTGCGGTTCGCCCAGCATGCGGCTGAAATCCTGGCAGGCGATCGCGTCGTCGGCCATGAACACGGTCCGGCAGCCGGCGGCGGCCAGCGCCATGATCGAGGCCCGCACGGCGGCCGCCTGGGCGGGACTGGCCCGCCGCGGGTCGAGCCAGCGGCCGCAGACAACCAGCGCCGAGGCCTCGGCGCGGGTCGCCACGGCAACCGCCTCGGCAAAAGAGTCGGCGGCGGCCCGGCCAACGGTCGCGACAACCGCGGCGTGAGCGGCATCGGGAACCGCCAGCGGGCGGTCGATCGCCGGGTCGAAGGCGAAGACGATATCGGCCACGGTGGACACCCTCCATGGTGAACGCCCGAGCGGCAACCCAGGCAGGTTGGGGATACTGTAGCGGGAGCCTCGCGGCCGACGCCACGGCAGAAAATGCCGTCTGCAAGGCAGCCTGGAGTCAGGTTGTCAGCGGCGGGGGCGAGGCGGCGAAGGCCGCAAACAGCGACTCGGCCCAGGCGGTCTCGCCAGCACCGCCGACGGCGGCCAGGACGCGGCTCCGCAGCAAGACGCCCTTTTCGATCGTCGTTGAAAAGAGCCAGCAGTCGAGCCGCACCCGGTCGCCATCGCGGTGGAGTACCAGGCGATGGGGTTCGGCCGGGTGGACCGCCACGAAAATCGTCTCGGCCCCGCGACGCAGCAGCAGGCAGGCAGCATCGGACGGCAGCGAGGCCTGCGGCAGGGGAGCCCAGGCGAGGCGGCCGTGGTCGATCCGACCGATCAGCGGATCACCGGCGGCCACGTCACACCGGACCGCGATCGCTGAGTCGCTCTCGACCAGCCCGGTCTGAGAGGAGACGACCAGTTCCCAGGCGGTGCCGAGCGGTTCGAGCGATCGCCACATCGCCGTGACCCGCAGCCGTCGAGGATCGGCGGGTTCATAGATGGCCACCAGGTCGCTTCCCCTGATCCAGTGATCGACCAGCCGGCCGGCAGCCGGAGGGCCGCGGAGGTCGACGCCGAGGAGATGATCGCCGCCGCTGCGAACCAGGCCGGCGGCGGGGTCGGCCAGATCGACTCGGCTATCGCCCTGGCGGGCGATCTGCCCGGCCGTCTCCCAGGGCGTGGTCGATGTGGTCACGGTCATGGCGGTGTCTCGCTCGGGGAGGGTTCGCGAATCGCGATGATCGCTCTACGATACAGCACGCTCGCCTCTCGTCTGGAATCCTGCCGATGCCTCCGCCTGCCGCTGCCGACCCGCTGACCGTCTGCGAAGCCGCCGCCCGGGCCGGCGGCCGGGTGCTCCTCGATTGGATTGGCCGTTTCGAGGCCCGCCAGAAGGGGCCGCGTGATCTGGTAACGGAGGCCGATTATGCGTCGCAGCGAGAGATTCGCCGGATCGTTCAGGAAGCGTTTCCCGACCACGGCTTTGTGGGCGAGGAATCGGATGGTGGCCAGGGACAGCCTCCCTCCGGCACGCCGGGACACGCGGGCGACGGCATCCGCTGGATCGTCGATCCGCTCGACGGGACCACCAACTACGTGCACGGGTTTCCAGCCTGGTGCGTGTCGATTGCCCTGGCCGACGGCGACCAGATCCTGGCCGCTACGGTCTTCGACCCGCTCCGGGACGAATGCTTCACGGCCCGGGCCGGCGGTGCCGCCCGCTGCAACGGGGTGGCGATCCGCGTGCCGCAGGTGAGCGAGGCGTCCGAGGCGGTCGTCGCGCTGAGTTTCCCTCCCCACGTCGCCGCCGACGCCCCGGCCGTGCATGACTTTCTCCACGTCCTGCCGGCGGTGCACTCGGTCCGCCGGACCGGATCGACCGCCCTCAACCTGGCCTGGCTGGCCTGCGGACGGCTGCATGGCTTCTGGGCCAGGCGAATCGCCTGCTGGGACGCCGCGGCCGGATTTCTGCTGGTCAGGGAGGCGGGCGGAGTCGTCAGGAGCTTTGAAGCGGGGTGCGAGCCGGTGCCGCTCGACGATCCGGCTTTCATCGCTGCCAGCACGCCGGCCTTGCACGAGGCGATGCGGACGCTGCTGTTCCGGTAGGTGTGGCCCGAACCGCGGCCGGCCGGGGGATGGGCCGGGGATCCGATTGACGGGGTTTTGACGACTGGGAGGGATGCGGGCAGTGCGCCTGCTGCGCAAATTTGCGGGGTAGGCTAGAGCGAGGCTGACTGCTTGTCCGGCTGGTGATGAGACGATCCTGCATACCGCTGCTCCTCCTGCTTCTGCCGGCCACGCTCTGGACCGCCGCAGCCGGTCAGGATTCGGCACAGGACTCCGACGTCGCGCGGCAGCCGGTCGCCCCGACGGTCGTTCGTGAACGGGCCCCGGAACTGTATTACATCGAGAATGACGCTGGCCGGCTCGTGCCGGTGCCCGGCTTTCAATACCGCGACTTCATGGACCTCTTCCGCATCAAAGAGGGCCTCGGAGGGCCGGCTCTCCCGCCGGCGGCCGTGCTCGAGAGCGTCGTGGTTGCCATCGACGGCCGGGAGGCGGACGCGGAGACCCGCACCTGCCCGGTGACGGTGGAGTGCCGAGTCCGGCAGGCCCGGGGTGGCTGGGCGATGGTGCCGCTTGCGTTCGGGCAGCTCTTGCTCGATGGCCAGCCGGAGCACGAGGGGCCGGGACGGATGCTGCTTGACGCCGATCCCGACGGCGGCGGCTACCGCTGCTGGTTCGAGCCATCGGCCGATGCGGCAGCCGACGTCGATCACACCGTCAGGCTGTCTGGCCGGGTTCCCGTGGAGGTCGCCGCCCGGCAGGAGTCGTTCACGCTGTCGTTTCCCACCGCCGTCGCCTCGCGGCTCGAGATTCGTTCGCGGCGACGGCAGCCTCGCGTCGCGCTCGTGCCGGCGACATCCGGCGGGATCGAGGTGGCTGCCGACACGGCGGATGCCACCGCCCGCCCGCCCGGAGCCGCCGGCCCTGACGGTGGTCGCGCGGATGACGTGGCCGCCTCGGGCAGTCGCGTCGTGATCGCAGGGCTGGCAGGCGACGTTCGGATTCGCCTCGCGGAAGCGGCCGGAAGCGTGGCCGTGGCGGCCGTCCCCGAAGCCGCCTGCGAAAGCACCGTTCGGATCGACGGCCGGACAGCGGTGATCGCAGCGACGCTCTCGCTGGCCAACCTCCCGCCGGGGCCGACTCGCCTGTCGATCGCGCTGCCCCCGCGTGCCTTGCTCCGCGGGCTCGAGGGTGATGCGACCCTGGTGAGCGAGCGTGGCGACGCGGCCCCTGCCGACGGCG
>CALGAS010000517.1 GCA_937959175.1 uncultured bacterium
GGCGTGAAGGAAGTGAATCTACTGGGGCAAAACGTCAACGCTTATCGGGGCCATAGTCATCTTGGAGAAGTTGTGGACTTCGCCGAACTACTGCACTTTGTGAATCGAGTACCCGGCATTGAGCGCATTCGCTACACCACCTCCCACCCGGTGGAATTTAGCGATGCCATCATCGATGCTTATGCGGATATTCCAGCCCTGGTGGATCACCTACATTTACCGGTGCAGAGCGGCTCCGATCGAATCCTAATGGCCATGAAGCGCGGCCATACTGCGCTAGAGTACAAAGCCAAAATTCGTGCCCTTCGTCGCATACGCCCCAATATCTCGATGTCATCCGATTTCATCATCGGTTTTCCGGGTGAAACCGAGGCCGACTTCGAGGCAACCATGCGTCTTATCGACGACATCGGTTTCGATAATTCATTTAGCTTCATTTATAGCGCTCGCCCCGGCACCCCCGCCGCTCCTGGCGACTGCTGCGGAAGA
Source organism: uncultured bacterium (assembly GCA_937959175.1). Classification (GTDB taxonomy): domain Bacteria; phylum Planctomycetota; class Planctomycetia; order Pirellulales; family UBA1268; genus QWPN01. The sequence goes on from CALGAS010000517.1 coordinate 490, forward strand.
GCCGCCGCCTGCCTCATAACCCCAGCGAACTGGTCTGGTGGCGGCTCTGGGAGGCGGGCGTGCCCTACCTCAAGGTGGGCCTGCTGCGGGTCAACCACTACGGCCTCGACCTCGGGCGGGTCTTGGCCGACCTCGAGCGGCAGACCGGCTACGATCTCGGCCTCGTCCACCGGCACCTCCGCCGCTGCGGCTGAGCCGTCCGGCCGGCACGGCCGCCCCCCCGTTCCCTCCACCGGCTCCCGGCAGAACTGGAAAAAGAGGCCGACTCGTCGCGGGCCGCGGCGGGCGGTATAACTTCAGTGTGATGATCCGGCCGGCCGGAGGCGATTGAACACCACGACGCCTCCGGTTTTTTTGGATCGGACTTCGTGACGAATTTCACGAAGTCTGTTTCCGCGGCCGAAAACCGCCTCAACGAGTCCTTCCCGGGCTCTCCTCCGACTCCGAACGCTGTCCTCCCTGCCCATGGATGCGATCCTTCCGGTCCTGCTGTTCGTCGCGATCGCGGCGGCCGTGTCGGTGGGCCTCGTCGTCTTTGCCGAACTGGTCGGCCCCCGCAAGAGCGGGGCGGTCAAGGAGATGCCCTACGAGAGCGGCATGGATCCCGTCCACGACACGCGGCGGCGATTCGACGTGCGGTTTCACCTGGTGGCGGTCACCTTCCTCGTCTTCGATGTCGAGTTGCTCTTCCTCTATCCCTGGGCGGTTGCCAGCCGCTCGGCGGCCGGGATCGATGCGGCGGTGGCCGACGGCCTCGTCTCCTCGCGGGGCCTGGTCTTCGGCGGCGCGATGCTCTTCACAGCATTGGTGGTCGTCGGCTTTGCCTATGACTGGCGAAAGGGGGTCTTCCGATGGCGGTAAGCGATGCCGGCAAGCTCCAGCTTCCCGAAAATGTCGTGGTCAGCCGGCTCGATAGCCTGGCCAACTGGTGCCGTAAGAACAGCCTCTGGCCGATGCCGTTCGCCACGGCCTGCTGCGGCATCGAGCTGATGGCCACCGGGGCTAGCAAGCACGACCTCTCCCGGTTCGGGGCGGAAGTCTTCCGGTTCAGCCCCCGGCAGTGCGACCTGATGATCGTGGCCGGCCGCGTCGTGATGAAGATGCTCCCGGTCCTGCAGCGGATCTGGCTGCAGATGCACGAGCCCAAGTGGTGCATCTCGATGGGCGCCTGCGCCAGCACCGGCGGCGTGTTCGACACCTATGCCGTCGTCCAGGGCATCGACCGCTTCATCCCGGTCGACATGTACGTGCCCGGCTGTCCGCCCCGGCCCGAGCAACTGATTCAGGCGATCATCGATCTTCAAGACAAGATCCAGCGGGAGGGCACGATCACCGGCCGGGAGTTCGAGACGGCCGGCCGCCAGGCCCGCAAGCGGGCCCTGGTCGAGATCGCCGACCCGCTTTCGATCGACGCCTCCCGCAATCCCGTCCTCCAGCGGGAGCTCGCCGCCGGCTCGGGCTCTCCGGCCGGCCGCTCCTGACACCCCACCATCCATCCTGCCTCATGCCCTCCACGCCTCCCCCCGTTGACGACGTGCTTGCGGCCCTCGCCGAGCAGTTCGGCGACCTGCCGTCTTCCGTCTTCCGCGGCCAGACGCGGGTGGTCGTGCCCGAATCGTCCTCCCACGAGGTGCTCTCGTTGTTGAAGGAGCGGGGCTTCGACCTGCTGGTTGACATCTCCTGCGTTGACTACCTCGACTACCGCGAGCCACCGATGGAGATGGCCGCCTGTGCCGGCCACCGCTACGGGCTCGTCTACCTGCTGGCCTCGACCGTCACCAACCAACGGCTGACCATCCGGGTCTTCGTCGACGATCCCGAGCCGACCGTTCAGAGCGTCGTCTCGCTCTGGAAGGCGGCCAACTGGCTGGAGCGGGAGGTCTGGGACCTGTTCGGAATCTGTTTCGCCGGCCACCCCGACCTCCGTCGGCTGGTGATGCCCGAAGAGTTCACGGCCCATCCGCTCCGCAAGGACTATCCGCTGCAAGGCCGCGGCGAACGCCACAACTTCCCGGTGATCACCCGCCACGAAAGCTGAGCCATGTCGATCGCACCTCCCCGTTTTGAATCGGTTGAGATTCCCGAGGCCGCCACCCGCAGCGAAGACTACCTCTGGACGCTCAACTTCGGCCCGCAGCACCCCGCCACCCACACGACGCTGCGGCTGGTGCTCAAGCTCGAGGGGGAGCGAGTGGTCGACGCCCTGCCCGAGATGGGCTACCTCCACTCAGGCTTCGAGAAAATCGGTGAGCACCTCACCTACAACCAGTACGTCACGGTCACCGACCGGATGAACTACATCTCGCCAATGGCCAACAACGTGGCCTGGCACCATGCCGTCGAGACACTCCTGGGGATCGAGCTGACGCCCCGCTGCAAGGTGATCAGGACGATCATCGCCGAGCTCGCCCGGATCAGCGATCACCTCCTCTGCAACGGCGCCGTTGGCCTCGACACCGGTGCCTTCACTTTTTTCCTCTACGCCTTCTATCAGCGGGAGGTGATCTACGACATCTTTGAGACCCTCTGCGGGGCTCGGTTCACCAACTCCTACACCCGCGTCGGTGGCCTCTCCCAGGACATGACGCCCCTGGTGATTGAGAAGATCCGCTCCTTCGTGAAGACCTTTCCCAAGACGATCGACGACATGGAGCGGCTCCTGACCCGCAACCGGATCTTCGTCGACCGCACCAAGGGCGTCGGGGTGCTCAGCACGGAGGAGGCGATCAGCCGCGGCGCCACCGGGCCGGTCGCCCGGGCCAGCGGCGTGACCCGCGACCTCCGCCGCGACGAGCCCTACCTCGCCTACGCCGACTACGACTTCCAGATCTGCTGCGCCGCCGCCGGCGACTGCTACGCCCGCTACCTCGTCCGGATGCAGGAGATGCGGGAGAGCCTCAAGATCGTGGCCCAGGCCGTCGAGAACCTTCCCGAGGGGCCGATCAACGTCGGCATCGACCAGCGGACGGCCCTGCCGACCAAGCAGCAGGTCTACTCGACGATCGAGGGCACGATCTCCCACTTCGAGCTCTCGATGAGCAACCGCGGCTTCGAGGTGCCCTGCGAGGAGAGCTACGCCGCCATCGAGGCCCCCAACGGCGAGCTCGGCTTCTACCTCGCTGGCGACGGCAACGAGACCGCCTACCGGGCCCGCTGCCGCCCCCCCTCGGTGCTCCATTACGCCCTCTTCCCGCACCTGATCCGCGGCCACACCCTCTCCGACGTGGTGGCGGTCCTCGGCAGCCTCAACATCATCGCCGCGGAGCTCGACCGATGAAAAAGGGGACATTCTGCTTTTTCGGCCAGTTCGTTTTTTCGCCGCCATCGCTGTCGAAAAAGCAGAATGTCCCCTTTTTCTTGCAGCTCGATTCCCAGTGCCAATCCCCCGCGGAGGCCGCTCGATGATTGCCCACGGACGCCGCGTGATCACTGACGAGATGGTCGCCGAGATCGAGGCTCTCGCTCCCCGCTATCCCGACCGGCGGGCCCTCGTGCTGCCGGCCCTGCACATCGTCAACCGCGAGTTGCGGCACGTCCCGCTCGATGCGGTGGTCGACGTGGCCGCCGTCCTCGGGCTGCCGCCGGCCGAGGTCCAAGACACCCTGACCTTCTACCAGTTTTTCCATCAGGCCAAGCCCCACGGGAAGGTCAGGGCCTTCGTCTGCCGGTCGATCTCCTGCGCCCTCCGCGGCGGCGACGAGCTGCTCGCAGAGCTCTGCCGAAAGCACGGCGTCGAGCCCTACGGCACCACGGAAGACGGCTCGCTGACGCTCGAGCCGGCCGAGTGCCTGGGGGCCTGCGACTTCGCCCCCTGCATCCTCGCCAACGACGACCTCCTCAAGAATCTCGACCCCGACTCGGCGGCGGCAGCCCTCGAGGAGGTCAAGGCCCGCGCCGCCGCCAGGGAGGACTCCTGACATGCAGCCGTTCAAACCCGTGCTCCTCGAGGCGGTCGGCGTGCCCGACGGCAACAGCCTGGCCAGCTACCGCTCCCGCGGCGGCTACGCGCCGCTCGAGCGAATCCTCCGCGAGCAGCAGCCGGCCGACATCATCGAGATGGTCAAGGCCTCGAAGCTCCGCGGCCGCGGCGGGGCGGGCTTTCAGGCCGGCCTCAAGTGGTCGTTTCTTCCCAAGGATCACCCCGGCCCGATCTATCTTTGCGTCAACGCCGACGAGAGCGAGCCGGGCACCTTCAACAACCGGATCCTGATGGAGGACGACCCCCATCAGGTGCTCGAAGGAACGATGATCTCGGCCTTCGCGACCCGGGCCACCACCGCCTACATCTACCTGCGGTACGAGTATCCCCACGCCTGGAACCGGCTCCAGGCCGCGATCGACGAGTGCTACGCCGCCGGCCTCTTGGGCAAAAACATTCAGGGCAGCCAGTTCTCGCTCGACATCTATCTCCATCGCGGGGCGGCGGCCTACATCTGCGGTGAGGAGACCGGGCTGATCGAGAGCCTCGAGGGGAAGCGGGCCTGGCCTCGGATCAAGCCGCCCTTCCCGGCGATCGAGGGCGTGTTCCGCAAGCCGACGGTCGTCAACAACGTCGAGACGATGGCCTGCGTGGCCCAGATCGCCCGTCGCGGCGTCGACTGGTTCACCTCGATCGGCGTGCCGGCCGATCCCGACAACCCCCGCGATCCCGGCTCCTACGGGCCCAAGCTCTACTGCCTCTCCGGCCACGTCGAGAAGCCCGGCTGCTACGAGGCCCCGCTGGGAATCACGGCTCGGGAACTGATCGACGGCTTCGGCGGCGGCGTCTGGAAGGGCCGCCGGGCCAAGGCGGCGATCCCCGGCGGGATCTCGATGGGCCTGATGACCGAGGCGGAGCTCGACACCCCGCTCGACTTCAAGGGCCCCGGCACGGTCGGCTGCATGGGCCTGGGGACCGCGGCAGTGGTCGTGATCGACGAGACGGTGAGCATCGTCGACTTCCTCCACAACTCCTGCCGTTTCTTCGCCCACGAGTCGTGCGGCCAGTGCACCCCCTGCCGCGAGGGAACCAGCTGGAGCCTGCGGATGCTCGAGCGGATCCGGGCGGGCAAGGGCCGGCTCCGCGATCTCGACATCCTCCTTGAAATGGGCAACACGATGGGGATGATGCCGGGCTCGACGATCTGCGGGCTGGCCGACGGCGCCGCCTGGCCGATCAAAAACGCGATCACCAAGTTCCGCGATGAGTTCGAGGAATACATCAAGCGGACCAACCCCGAGGGCTGGATGGTGACCGACCCGGTGCCCGCCCTCCAGATCGTGGGAGCCCACTAAAAAAGGGGACATTCTGCTTTTTCTGGCAGTCAGGAATCCGCAGTGCAATCGAGAATGAAAAAAGCAGAATGTCCCCTTTTTCGGGACGGAGGCTGAGGTTTATGCCCATCGTCATCGTCGACGGACAAGAAATCGAGATCGGGGCCGACGAGCGGCTCAACTGCATCGAGGCCGCCCGGCGGGCCGGTGTCGAGATTCCGCACTACTGCTGGCACCCCGGGCTCTCGGTCGTGGCCAGCTGCCGGATGTGCCTGATCGAGGCGGGCCAGCGGGATGCCGAGACCGGCAACGTCTCGATGATCCCCAAGCTCGTGCCGGGCTGCCAGACGCCGGTCAAAGACGGCACGGTGATCGTCACCGAGAGCGCGAAGGTCAGGGAGAGTCGGGCCCGGGTCGAGGAGGCCCTCCTGATCGACCACCCGATCGACTGCCCGATCTGCGACAAGGCCGGCGAGTGCCTCCTCCAGGACTACCACTTCGAGCACGGCCAGGCCGAGCGGCGGGCCGACATCCATCCCTTCACCAGCCGCAAGCGGGACGTCGGCCCGACGGTCAGCCTGTTCGTCGACCGCTGCATCATGTGCACCCGCTGCGTGCGGTTCACCCGCGAAGTCAGCGGCACCGGCGAGCTGATGGTGACCAGCCGCGGCGCCAAGGAGGAGATCGACGTCTTCCCCGGCTTCCCGCTCGACAACAAGCTCGCTGGCAACGTCGTCGACCTCTGCCCGGTCGGCGCCCTCGGCGACAAGGACTTCCTCTACCAGCAGCGAGTCTGGTTCTTGAAGCGGGAGGCGAACGTCTGCGGCGGCTGCTCGGCTGGCTGCTCGATCTACACCGAGCACAACCAGGACACCGTCTACCGGCTCAAGCCCCGCGAGAATCCCGAGGTGAACACCTGGTGGATCTGCGACGAGGGCCGCTACGGCTGGCACCACCTCCACGACGACGAGCGGCTGCTAACAGCCACCCGCCGCGAGGGGCCAGCCGGCCCGGCGAGCAACGGTAGCCCGGCCGCGGCCGACGAGGCCCTCGAATGGGCCGACATCATTGGCCGGCTGCGGACTGATCTCGAGGCAGCCGGGAGCCTGGCGGTCGCCGTCTCGCCGATGCTGACGGTCGAAGAGGCCTGGATGCTCTGCAGCGTGGCCCGCTCGATCGATCCCGGGGCGTTTCTGGCCCTCGGCCACGTGCCGGTCGCCGGCGACGACGAGACATTCCCCGGCGGCTTCACGATCCGCGGCGAGAAGTGCCCCAACAAACGGGGCGTCGAGGAGGTGCTCGCCCTGTTCGGCTCCGGCGGCCAATCCTGGGACGACCTGCTGGCCCACGTTGCGAATGGCAAGGCCTCTGCCGCCTGGATCACCGCGGGCTATCCCACGGCCTGGATCGACGAGGCGACCGCCGCCACCTTCACCGGCCTCGCCTGTCTTGTCGTGCAGGACCTGTTCGACTCGCCACTGATGGCCCAGGCCACCTGGCGGCTGCCGGCGGTCGGCTTCGCCGAGCGGGCCGGCACCTGGGTGAACGTCGCCCACCGCGCCCAGAGCTTCCGGCAGGCGATCCGGCCGCCGGCGGGCGTCTGGCCGGAGGGCCGCCT
>CALGAS010000518.1 GCA_937959175.1 uncultured bacterium
GGGCGGAGGCGGGCCGCGACTTGGAAGACTCGCTCGACCTCGTGCCGCTCGACCCGCAGTGGCGGAGCTTCTTCACCGACGGCACGACCCTCGACCTGTTGGCCGACGTGCCGGCGATGCGGGCCACGCTCGACGCCTTCGCTCCCGGCAGCGGAGCCGGCGACGGCTACGGCCGATTCATGGATCTCGCCAAGCGGCTCCACCGGATCTCCGACGAGTTCTTCTTCTGGCGGAGCGTCGGCGGGATGAAGGACATGTTCGAGCCGAAGCAGAGCTTTTCGGTCTCGTTCCTCAGAGACATCCTCGGGATGCGGATGGGCCGGAGCGTGGCGGGGACCGTCCGGTCGTTCGTGCCCGACGAGCGGGCCGCCCAGATGCTCGACCACTTCACGCAGTATGTCGGCAGCTCGCCCGAGTCGTCGCCGGCCGTGCTCTGCGGGATCGCCCACATGCAGTCCCACGACGGCGTCTGGTATCCCCGGGGCGGCACCGGCGCCGTGCCCCGGGCCCTGGCGAATCTGGCGGTCGACCTCGGCGTCGAGATCCGCACCAACACCCCGGTTAGCCGGATCATCGTCGAAGGGAAGCGGGTGCGGGGCGTCGAGACGGCCGACGGCGAGACGATTCCCGCCGCGGTCGTCGTCAGCAACTCCGACACCGTGCGGACCCATCGGGAACTCGTCGAGGCCGAATCCAGCCGGCGGTTCCTCGGCCGCCGGAAGTATGAGCCGGCCTGCTCGGGCGTCGTGCTCTACCTCGGCCTCGACCGACGCTACGAGCAGCTGCTCCACCACAACTTCGTCTTCTCGGAAGACCCCCACGAAGAGTTCGAGGCGATCTACCACCGCGGCGAGCCGGCCCCCGATCCCACCTGCTACGTGTGCGCTCCGGCGATCACCGAGCAGGAGGTGGCCCCGCCGGGCGGCGAGGCGCTCTACGTGCTCGTCCACACGCCCTACCTGCGGCCCCACCACGACTGGTCGCAGATGCTGCCGGCCTATCGCGATCGGATCATCCGCAAGCTCGTCGAGACCGCCGGGATGAAGGATCTCGAGCGGCACATCGTCCTCGAGCGGACGCTCACGCCCCAGGACATCAACGACCGCTACCACGTGCTCAACGGGGCGATCTATGGCCTCGCCAGCCACGGCAAGTTCATGGGGGCCTTCAAGCCGGCCAACCGCTCGCCCGACGTCGAGGGGCTCTACCTCGCCGGCGGCTCGGCCCATCCCGGGCCGGGGATGCCGATGGCCCTGATGTCGGGTTGGATCGCCGCCGACTGCGTCGATGACGACAAGCTCGCGGCGCCGGCAAAGCCGGCGGCCGTGGCGGTCTGAGGCCGCCGATGACCGGCGGCCCGGCCATGCACGAGCACGACCTGCCGCCGTTTTCGCACCAGCTCAACGGCTGGTTCATGTGGTACGTGCGGAAGTACCTGCGGCGGCATTTTCATGCCGTCCGATTGCTCACAGGGGAGGACGGAGCGGCCGGCCATCCGGATCTCGGCGACGAACCGGTACTGATCTACACGAATCATCCGGGCTGGTGGGATCCGCTGATCTTCCTGACCCTAGGGGCCCGGCTCTATCCCGGGCGGATGAGCTACGGCCCGATCGACGCCGCGGCCCTCGGCAAGTACTCGTTTCTCGAGCGGATCGGCTTCATCGGCATCGAGCCGGGAACCTGGCGGGGCTCGGCGCGGTTCTTGAGGATGGCCCGGGCGGCGCTCAGCCGCGGCGACGTGCTCTTCTGGATCACCGCCCAGGGGGAGTTCACCGACCCGCGGACTCGCCCGATGGTGATCCGTCCGGGAGTGGGCCACTCGGTGGCTGCGGCGGAGCGGGGGGTCGTCGTGCCGCTGGCGGTCGAGTATCCGTTTTGGAGCGAGCGGCTTCCCGAGGCGGTCGCCGCCTTCGGCCCTGCCCGGCGGATCGCGGATCAGCCGGACTGGTCGGCCGATGACTGGACCGCCGCCCTGGCGGCCGACCTCGAGGCGACGCAGGATCGGCTGGCCACCGCGGCGATGGCCCGTGACCCGTCCGCCTTCGCAACCATCCACAGCGGGCGGGTCGGCGTGGGGGCGGCCTATGACTCGATTCGGCGGGTCTCGGCCTGGCTGAGGGGCCGCCAGTTTGATCCGTCGCACGGCGGTGAAGGCGAGGCCGCCCCGTGAGCCCGACGGCGATTCTGGTCCTGGCCTGGACGGGCCTCGTGCTGGCGGCGATTCCGGCGCTCCTGACGCGGGCCAACCTGCGTCTCTTCGTGCCGCCGCCCGAGCCGCCTGCCGACGCTGCTGCTCCCAAAGTCTCGGTGCTCGTGCCGGCCCGCAATGAGGCGGAGGCGATCGGCCGGCTGATCGACGACGTCCTGGCCAGCCGGGGCGTCGAGCTCGAACTGGTGGTCCTCGACGACTCGAGCAGCGACGCGACCGGGAGCATCGTTGCGGCGAGGGCCGAGGAGGACCCGCGGGTGCGGCTGGTGGCGGGCCGTCCGCTGCCGCCAGGCTGGTGCGGCAAGCAGCATGCCTGCTGGCAGCTTGCGGAGGCAGCCCGGCACGACCTCTGGGTCTTTCTCGACGTCGACGTCTCGCCGGCTCCAGATGCGATTCGCCGCGGCGTCGTGTTTCTCGAGGCGAGCGGTGCCGACCTCGCCAGCGGCTTCCCCCGCCAGGAGACCGGCAGCCTGCTCGAGTGGCTGCTCTTGCCGCTGATCAACTTCGTGCTGCTCGGCTATCTGCCGATCGCCCGCTCCCGGGAGGTCAACTCGCCCAGCCTGGCGGCCGGCTGCGGGCAGTTCTTCATCACCCGGCGGGCCGCCTACGAGCAGGCCGGCGGCCACGCGGCGATCAGGGCCTCGCTCCACGACGGCGTCAAGCTGCCGCGGGCCTACCGGCGGGCGGGGCTTGTCACCGACATCTTCGACGCGACGCCGATCGCCTCCTGCCGGATGTACGACCGCAGCATCGACGTCTGGCGAGGCCTCTCCAAGAACGCGACCGAAGGGATCGGCTCGGCCGCCACGATCCTCCCCTTCACGGTGCTCCTCGGCGGCGGCCAGGTGCTCCCGCCGGTGCTGGCCGGGTATGGCCTAGCGACCGGCTTCGCCGGCTGGCCGACCGGCGGCGGGCTCGTGGCGGTCACCGCCGCGGCGGTTGCGTATCTTCCTCGCCTGCTCGACGCGATCCGGTTCCGGCAGAGCCTCTCGAGCGTCGCCTTCCAGCCGCTGGCAGTCGCGGTCTTCCTCGTGATCCAGTGGATCGCCTTGGCCCGCAAGGCCCTCGGTCTTCAGACAACCTGGCGCGGCCGCAGCCTCGCCCCGCAGTAAGCCCGCACGAACCTCCCACCCCTCGCGAACCCGTATTCCGAGTGTCAACGGGTTGGAAAAGGGTACAGGCACCTCGCTTCGCTCGGAGCCAGTCCCCTTTTCC
>CALGAS010000519.1 GCA_937959175.1 uncultured bacterium
GGTACAGCCCGCCCAGCAGCGGGCGGAACGGCTGGAGGATCACCTGCGAGAGTTCCGTCGCCGGAGGCGGCCCCGACAAGGGGGCGATGATCACGCCGGTCAGGTAGACGAGGATCGCCACGGAGCCCAGCGAGCGGACGAGCACCGGTACGGCCGTCGCCTTTGGAGGGTGGTCAGGTCTCGGAATCACGAGAGAACCTCGGGAGGTGGGTTTCCTGAAAGCCTAGGTTGCATTTTGGCGGCGGGTCGGCCGTTTTGACTTCACGTCGCGTAGGCCCGGGAGAGCCCATGCCATCTCGCCGGACGCTCGCTCCGGGCTTCCTGCCCTCCGCTCGCTCGTGGGAAACCTCGCTTCGCCATCCTGGCTGCGCTCGGTTTCCCAACGCCGGCTCGATTGGCACGGGCTCTCCCTCGCGGGGCCATGGCTCATTGTGTGGGGATCAAAAAAACCTCCCGCGTGGCGCTGGGCCACGCGGGAGGCTTCCACTGCACTGAAAATCCTTGGGACCGGCAGGCTACCGCAGGGAGGCGGTCGCTTCGGCCGGGGCCGTGGCGGGGTCGAGGGTCAGCTCGACCGAGTCGCCGGCGGCGAGGTCGATCACCTTCGAGATCGTCCGCTCACTGCCGTCGACAACAGCCTGCACCGTCACCTCGTAGTTCCGCCAGACCTGCCCGGCGGCGAGGGTTGCGGTCTCGAAGTGCCGCACCTCGCCGGTCGAGCCGGTGGCGTTGCCCGCCAGGAAAACCTTGGCGTCGGCCGGGACGTGGAGCGTCAGGCTCGTCGTGGCGACGGCCGGAGCCTCCGCCTCGAATGAAACCCGCGACCGCTCGCCAGCCGACAGTGTGACGACCTTGGTCGACTCCTCGGTCTGGCCGTCGCGCTCAATCGCCATCCGCACGACGAACTCGTAGGCCTTGCCCTCGGCAAGTCCGCGGGACAGGAAGCGGCGGAGCGTGCCCGTCGACGACGTCTTGTCCCCGTTGACGAAAATCTCGGCGTCGGCCGGCACGCTCACCAGGAGCAGGCCGCCATCAGCCGGGACGCTCGTCGAGTCATCGGTCGCCGGGGTGGCGGGAATCGCCGGCGGCACGCCGATCACTTCACCGTCCACGCTCGAGGGCACCTCGTCGATGACGCGGTACGACTCGATCGGCATCGCGGCCGAATAGCCCTCGACGTAGGTCGCTGTGGCATAGCCACCGTAGGAGCCGTAGCTGCCGCCGGACGATCCGCCCGAGCTGCCGCCCGAGGAACCACCCGACGAGCCGTAGCTGCCGTGGCTGCCGTAACTACCGCCCGACGAGCCGTGGCTGGAGTGCCGGTAGGCCCGCATGGCCCGACGATACGCCCGCCGGGAGCCCCAGCTGCCGTGCGAGCCGTGGCTACCGTAGGAGCCGTAGCTGCCCCCCGACGAGCCGCCACCGTACGAGCTGTAGCTCCCGCCGGAGGACCCGCCTGACGAGCCACCGGAGGACCCGCCGGAGGAACCACCAGAAGACCCACCCGACGACCCGCCGGATGAACCGTAACTGCCGTGATGACGCCACCCAGCCTGGGCATCACAGGTCGCCGCGGCAACGGCGGCAAACGTGACAACCCCGGCAACCTTCAACCAGCGACGCTGCGCCATGTCTGTCAATCTCCAAAGGAAATGCATGATTTCAGAATCCGCGAAAATCCCGCCGACCCCGAACAGATTCCGGACGACGAGCCGCATGTGAGAAGAGGATAGTTTGGCGATTAGGCAGTTCAAGGCAAATAGAAAACTTGGGAAAAGTTTTCGGGATGCTCGGGGTTGCCGGCCTGCCGGCCTGCCAAAAGCCCATGAAAACGGGCTCAATCCCGCGTTTCGCCAGCAGCCTTTCCGGCTGGTGTCCCCGCCGGAGAGCCGCCCGTCGGCCGGATGCCGACCAGTTGAATGTCGAAGATCAAGACCTCGTTGGGCTCGATGGCGGGTGGGGATCCCTCAGGCCCGTAGCCAAGTTCCGGAGGCAGCCAGACCCGCCACGTGCTGCCTACCTCCATCTTCACGAGAGCCTCCTGCCAGCCGGGCACCACTCCCCGGAGCGGAAACACGGCCGGCTCTCCGCCCGGTTCCGTCCCATCAAACTCCGTCCCATCGATGTGGGTGCCCCGGTAGTGGGCCTCCACCAGGTCATCGAGCGTAGGCCGGGCTCCCGACCCCTCCGCCAGGACCTTGTACTGCAGGCCGCTGGGCAGCGTCGTGACGCCCTCCCGCTTGCCGTTGGTGGCCAGAAGTGCCCGCCCGGCGGCCAGGTTCTTTTCAGCCGCCGCGGCCATCTCGGCCGCGATCCGGCGGTCGCGGTCTTCCATCTGTTTTTCAAACTCGGCGAGCACCCGTCGAAAGCCCGCCTCGTCGAGTCGCGGTGGCGCATCGCTGACCGCATCAGCTAGGCCGCGTCCCAGGGCAGCCGGATCGAGGGGTGTGCCGAGCGCGCGGTGGTCGGCGATGATCCGCTGACCGATCCGGTAGCCGAGCGCATAGCCGAGTTGTTCGGCCGGCGTCTCGAGGCCAGCGGCAGTGGCTGGAGCGACTGCAGGAGGAGCGAGGGGTTCTGCAGGCTGGGCTCGAACCGCCGCGCCGGGGGCGAACGCGAGCAGCCCGGCGAGGCATGAGAAGGCGGCCTTCGCCATGTGCAGCGAGCGAGTGTGCATGGCGTGTGCCATGGGGAGTTCTCCGGTGAGAACCCGTCGACGGCAGCCGGCGGCCGCCTCCCAACGGGGCGGCGGAAGTCTATCCCCGCGCGGGGATACCCGGCGACTCGCGCAGCGGCCGGGGGTCAGGATCTCGGCCAAGCCCGCAGTCCCCGGGTTCGAAGCCCTGGACCCCGCTCACTCCGTGACCGGTTTGGCCAGTGCCCCGCGGGTTAGACGGAGAAAGGCGGTCTCGAGATCGATTTCCTGCTCACGAACCTCGAGGATTCCGTGGCCGGCGGCCACCAGCCGGGCGATCAGCGGGGCATGGTCGGCCAAGCCCTCGCGGAGGGTGAGGCGGAGTTCGTCACCCTGGACGTCGACCGACTCAACCCCCTCGCTCCCTGAGAGCAGTTCGCCTGCGGGCTCTGCCC
>CALGAS010000520.1 GCA_937959175.1 uncultured bacterium
GCTCGGCAGGCTCAGGCACCGTGTCGGGATCGACGGGCTCGGAAGGCACCGGGGCTTCGGGCTCCAGGGGAGCCTCCGGATCGGCCTCGTCAGCGGGCATCTGGGCTTCAGGCTCCGGCTCCTGCGGCAGGCCCGGCTCTTCGGCCTCGGTCATATCCTCGGCGGCCTCTTCGGTGGGCTCTCCAGCGGGCTCCTCGTTGCTTGCCGGCAGCACAGCCTCTTGCTCCCCGGCCGGCTCGAGGGAGGGCGGCGTCAGCACCGACTCGAGGCCCGCGTTCGTGGCAGACTTGGCATCGGCCAGAGTGGCCTGATTCGTCGCGGCGTCATTCTCCGGGGTCGTTTCCGTCTCCGGCTGCGGATTCGCTGCGGCGGTTGTCGCTGATCGATCAGCGTCGATCACCTCGGCCTCAGCCAGCACCTCGGCCTCAGCCGGGCTGACGTCAGCGGCCAGCTCGACGATTTCACCGCAGCAAGCGGGCATCGCCGGGCAGCCGACCTCCTCGATCACGACCTCCTCGCTCCACGGCTCGCAGCAGGCATCCCAGGAAACTGGCGGGCAAGCAGGCACCGTCTGCACGGGCCGACAGTGGCGAGCCCTTCGCAGCCGCCAGCATGCCTGAGCCGGGCCGGCGGAGGGAGCAACGATCAACAGCAGACAGAGAGCGACAGACAGGCAGCGACGCACGGGGCACCAACAGAGCGGAGAGGAGAGAGACGACACCGTCTCAGAAGCATGGTTGACGCTGGGGGCCGAGTCAATCGGCCGCCACGCTGCGTACCCACGGGGCGTCGGCCTGTGACGCCTGGAGCGATTTTCCGCTCTCGTGAAAGAATCCCGCCGCCGGTCAACGGGGGCCAGGCGGCCCCCGGTTGACCGGCGGGGTCAGCTGCAGCCCATGCTGTTGCCGCAGTTGTGGCAGAGGTAGCAGTTGCCGTTGCGGACCGTGATCGACCCGCAGTTGTCGCAGGCCGGAGCGTCGATCTGGAACTTCGCAAACTGGCTCTGGCGATCATCGAGCGACGCCTTGGGGTCGACCGTCATCCGCAGCCCTGCCCGCTCAAGGACCGCGGCCGTCTCGCCGCTGGGCCCCACTAGAGGCCGCTTGGCGGAGGCGGTGCCGTTGCCCCCGGGGTGACGGCCTCGGCTGCTACCGTTGGTCTCGCTCTTCGGCGCGGGCTTTCCTTGCCCATCGGCCAGCCCGCTCGCCTTCATGGCGGCGGGCTTGGGCTCACTCTCCCCAGACTCCGTTGCGGCGGCCTCCCCGCCGCCGCCATCGCCGCTCGAGGGTCGGGTCGCCTCTCGATACCCCGGCAAGAACTCTGTGCCCATCCAGCGGAAGATGTAGTCGACCAGGCTTTTGGCCACCGGAATGTCACCGTTCTTCGTGTAGCCCCAGGGCTCGAACCGGGTGTGGGAGAACTTCTTGATGTAGACCTCCAGAGGTACGCCGTACTGGAGGCTCATCGAGACGGCCGTCCCGAAGGCATCCATCAGACCCCCGATCGTGCTGCCCTCCTTCGCCATCGTGATGAACAACTCGCCGGGCCGGCCGTCGTCGTAGAGGCCGACGGTGATGTAGCCTTCGTGACCGCCGACGCTGAACTTGTGGGTCAGGCTCCGGCGGGTGTCGGGGAGCCGCTCTCGCCGGGGAGCGGCGGTCACCTTGGCGGCGGCCTTGTCGCCCTCGGTGCTCGTCGAGAGGGGCTGGCTTTCTTTTGATCCGTCCCGGTAGATCGCCAACGCCTTGAGCCCCAGCCGCCAGCCCTCCTGGTAGGCGTGGGCGATGTCGGCCGGCGTGGATTCACGCGGCATGTTGACCGTTTTTGAAATCGCCCCCGAGAGGAAGGGCTGGGCCGCGGCCATCATCTTGACGTGGGCCTCCCAGGCGATGCTCCGCTCGCCCAACCGGGGCTTGAAGGCGCAGTCGAAGACGGGCAGGTGCGCAGGTTCGAGGCCCGGAGCCCCTTCGATCGTGTCCTTCTCGTTGATGTAAGCCAGGATCTCCTCGATCGCCGGCTCGTCGTAGCCCAGCGTCCGCAGGGCCAGCGGCACGGTCTGGTTGACGATCTTGAGCATTCCGCCACCGGCGAGCTGTTTGTATTTCACCAGCGCAATGTCGGGCTCGATGCCCGTCGTGTCGCAATCCATCAGGAACGAAATCGTGCCGGTCGGGGCGAGCACGGTCGCCTGGGCATTGCGGTAGCCCTGACTCTTGCCGCCGGCAAGCACCTCGTCCCAGATGGTCCGGGCGGCGTCACGGAGGTCGGCAGGACAGGCGGAGTCGATCTTCTCGACGGCGTCTCGATGCATCTGCATCACCTTCAGCATCGGCTCACGGTTGGCAGCGAAGCCCTCGAAGGGGCCGACCGCTCCGGCCAGCTCAGCGCTCGTGCGATTGGCGGCACCGTGGAGAATCGCTGTGATCGCCCCGCAGAGCCCTCGGCCGGCATCGCTGTCGTAGGCGAGGCCGTCGGCCATCAGGAGGCTGCCGAGATTCGAGTAGCCGAGGCCCAGCGGCCGGTAAAGGTGGCTGTTGCGGGCGATCCTGGCCGTCGGATAGCTGGCATGGTCGACGAGGATTTCCTGGGCGATGAAGAAGACGCGACAGGCAGCGGCGAACCGCTCGACGTCGAAGCCGCCGTCGGGCCGGCGAAACTTCATCAAGTTGATGCTCGCCAGGTTGCAGGCGGTGTCATCGAGGAACATGTATTCGCTGCAGGGATTGCTCGCGTTGATCCGGCCGGAGTTCGGGCAGGTGTGCCAGCGATTGATCGTGGTGTCGTACTGGACGCCAGGATCGCCGCACTGCCAGGCACACTCGGCCATCCGGTCGAGCACCTCCTGGGCCTTGAAGCTCGGGCCGGCCTTGGACGAGTCGGTCACCCAGCGGGTCGTCCAGGTGTCACCCCGATCGACCGCCTCCATGAAGTCGTCGGAGAGCCGCACCGAAAGGTTGGCGTTCTGAAACAGGATCGAGCTGTAGGCTTCGCCGTTGAAGTTGGCGTCGTAGCCCCCCTTCTCGATCAGGACGCGGGCCTTCTTTTCCTCCTTGGCCTTGCAGTCGATGAACTCCATGATGTCCGGGTGGTGGACCTTGAGCGACTGCATCTTCGCCGCCCGCCTCGTCTTGCCGCCGCTCTTCACGACCGCCGCCACCTGGTCGTAGACCCGCATGAAGGAGAGCGGCCCGGAGGGCTTGCCGCCGCCGGCAAGCTTCTCCCGCTGGCTGCGGATCGTGGAAAGATCGGTGCCGGTGCCTGAGCCGAACTTGAAGAGCATCGCCTCGCTGCGGGCGAGGTCCATGATGTCTTCCATGTTGTCGCGGACGCTCTGGATGAAGCAGGCGCTGCCCTGCGGGTACTCGTAGGGATTGTCGGGCATCACGACATCCCGCTTGGCCTCGTCCCACCGCCAGTTGCAGGGAGCCCCCGCGACCCCGTACTGATGGTAGAGCCCGACGTTGAACCAGACCGGCGAGTTGAACGCGCCGTGCTGATGGACGCAGAGCCAGGCCAAGTCGCGGTAGAAATTTTCGCCGTCCTGCTTCGTCTTGAAGTAGCCGTCGGCCACGCCCCAGTCGGCGATCGTGCGGGCGACGCGGTGGACGAGCTGCTTGACCGAATGCTCCCGCTCGGGCGTGTGGATCTCGCCGTAGAAATACTTGCTGACGACGACGTTGGTGGCCAGCTGGCTCCAGGCAGCAGGAATCTCGCAGGCGGGCTGCTCGAAGAGCACCTTGCCGTCCTCCCCCTTGATCGCCGCGGTGCGAAGCTCCCACTCGGTGGTGTCGAAGGGACTGTCGACCTCGGTCGGGCAGAAAGTGGGGCGGATTTCGAGGGCCTTTCGGACACCTCCTGACTGGCCCGTGGCGGGGCTGGAGGCGGCGGTGCCGGCGAGCGTGGCCGAGTCGAAATCTGCCATGGGATCAGTTCTCCTGGAAACAAAAGGGAAACAGGTCGAAA
>CALGAS010000521.1 GCA_937959175.1 uncultured bacterium
GCCGATGGACGACAGCCGGATCGCGGGAGGACGCTCTCCAGGGACCGGCGAGGTGCAGGCCCGCGACATCGGCGACGGCAGCGGCTGGGGCAACCTGCCGCCCCACGCGCGGGAGGCGGCCCTCCAGCAGATCGGCCGCGACTATCCAGCCTATTACCGCGAAGCGATCGAGGAATACTTCAAGCGGCTGGCCACCGGCGAGGAGACCAGGCCATGACCGCCCCCGATGCAAGCCTGCCGGCGGCGGTCCCGCGGCGATGGCAGCGCTCGCTTCCGGCGGCGGCCTGGCTGCGTGCGACCGCCGCGGCCTGGAGCCTGCTGGCGGCGACCAGCGGGCTCTGCGTTGAGCCGCCGGGCAGCCCAGTTCCCGTGCGGATCGAACTCACCGATGCCGATGACGCGGCCGGCAGCCTCGTCGTCATCGACGAGACAGGACTCCGGCTCCGCGATTCTGCCGGAGAGCGAGCCTTCCCGCTCGAGCGAGTCCGGAAGGTCGTCCACGAGCCAGATCGGGCCGTCGACCGCAGAAGCGTGCTCGTGGTCACCAGCGACGGGGGCCGCCTGACGGGCGACGACTTTCTGGTCGATGGCGACCGAGCCATCGTGCCGGTCGATGACGACCGGATTGAACTGCCGCTCGAGCGTGTCGGGACGGTGGCCTGGTCGGAGCCGGGCCGGCAGCCGCCCGACTGGCTGAAGAAGATCCCTGTCGATCCGCTGGCCGATCTGGTGGTCGTTCGGCGGGACGACGGCCAGGCCTTTGTGGAATGCGCGGTGGTCGGCGTGTCGGCGGAGAGCGTGACGGTGGTGCTCGACGGCGAAACGATTCCCGTCCGGCGGGAAAAGGTGCTGGGCGTGGTCTGGCTGCGGGAGAATCGCGAGCCGCTCGGGGGGACGCTTGTCACGCTGGATGACGGCCGCCTGGCCGCCGCCCGCCTTGTCTGGTCCCCGGCAGGTCTCCGGCTCGATGGCGACGTCCGACTGCCGGCCACTGCCTTCCGATCGATCGACTTCGCCGCCGGCCGTCGCGTGGCCCTGGCTGACCTGTCGCCCGAGCAGTCGCGGGTGGCGCCGTTTTTCGGATCGCTTGCCAAACATGATGGCCTGGCCGCCTTCTTCGCGGTCCGCAGCCTGACCGATCCGACCGGCAAGGCGGCGGGGAGCATCGTGATGCGGCCCCGCACCGAGGCGACCTGGCGGATCCCGGCCGACAGCCGGCGGTTTCGGGGCACGCTCGAGCGGGATGCCGCCGGGGCTGCCGGAACGGTGGAGGTCTGCATCAAGGTCGACGATCGGGAGGTCCACCGCGGCCGGCTCGGAGCAACTGCGGGCGACCAGGCCACGGCCGGCTGGGGCGAGTTGATCGAGTTCGATGTCAGCGGCGGCCGGCGGCTGACGCTGATTGTCGATTTTGTGCCCGGTGACATCGGCTGCGGCGTGCGATTGAGCGACGGGGTGTTTGAGAAGTGAAGCGTTCTGCCGCCGCCGGGATGTGGGCCTCGACTGGTCTGATCGTCGCGCTGGCGATGCTGCCCGCGGCCACCCGCAGCGATGGGCTGACAGTCGATCCGGCGGTGTTGGCCGCGGAAGCCCGCCGGGTGGAGGTGATCGAACGGGCCGCGACAACCGCCGTCGCGATCTTCGCCGGTGATGCCGGCGGGGGCTCGGGCGTGCTGATCAGCCCGGATGGCTACGCGCTGACCAACTTCCATGTCGTCGAGCCAGCGGGCGTGGCGATGAGATGCGGCCTGGCCGATGGGCGGCTCTACGACGCGGTGCTCGTCGGGCTCGACCCCACCGGTGACGTGGCCCTGATCAAGCTGCTGGGCCGCGACGAATTTCCCTTCGCCACCCTCGCCGACAGCGACGCCGTCGAGGTCGGCGACTGGTGCTTCGCCGCCGGCAATCCGTTCCTGCTGGCCACCGACCTGGTCCCCTCGATCAGTGCGGGAATCGTGTCGGGCACGCATCGCTACCAGTTTCCCGCCGGCACGATCCTCGAATACACCGACTGCCTGCAGGTCGACGCGGCGATCAACCCCGGCAACTCCGGCGGCGGGCTGTTCGATGCCGCCGGGCGGCTGATCGGAATCAACGGTCGTGCCTCCTTCGAGAAGCGGGGCCGGGTCAATGTCGGCGCCGGCTACGCGATCTCGGCCAACCAGCTGCGAAACTTTCTCGGGCCGCTGCGAGGCGGGCGGCTGGTCGACCACGCGACGCTCGGAGCGACGGTCTCGACGGCGGCCGACGGCAGCGTGGTGGTCGCCGATATCCTCGAATCATCCGACGCCTGGCGACGGGGGCTGCGATATGACGACGAGGTCGTCTCCCTGGCCGGCCGGCCCGTCCGCACCGTCAACGCCTTCAAGAACGTGCTCGGCACCCTGCCCGCCGGCTGGCAGGTGCCGCTGGTCTACCGTCGCAATGGCCGGCGGGAGACGATCCTCGTGCGGCTCGCCCGCGTCCACGCCCCGGCGGAACTCGCCCGACTGGCCGCCGGTGGCCGGCCCGGGGGCGATGAGAAACTGCCGCCCGAGAACGAGGCCGCTCCTGAGCCGGCGGCCCAACCGCTGCCGCCGGCCGCTGCCGAGCGATATGAGTCACGGCCGGGCTTTGCCAACTTCTTCTTCAACCGCCGCGAGCGGGACCGCGTCTGGCAGGCGATGGCAGCCGACCGCCAGGCAGGGCAGGGGGGGAGCTGGGAAATCGCCGGCCACCTCGAGGAGGGCGGCGAGTTTCGCATCGAGCTGACCGACGGCGACTGTGTCTGTGACCTGCCGACCGGCACCTCCACACTCGACGCCTCGGCTGACCTCGACCGCGCGGCCGTGCCACCGGGCAGTGGAGGCATGCTCGCGGCGCTTGCGATCTGGCGGCGGCTCATGGTCGAGGGGCCGGAGAAACTCGGTCGCACGAACTACTGGGGCACCGCCCCACGGGATCCCTGGGCGATCGATCCGGCCGGCGGCGATCTCTGCGACGTTCTCGAGGTCGCTGCGGCGGGCATCGAGGCCCGCTTCGCCGTCGATGACGCGGGCCGGCTGATCGGCATCGATCTCTGGACGTCGCCGCTGGCTGAGCCCTGTGAGATTCGCGTCACGGCACCCTTGGCAACCGATGACCGCCTGCCGGGACGGCTCGAGGTCAGCCGCGGCGGCGAGCCGTTTGGCACCTTCCTCATCGAGAGCTTTAACCGATGAGCCGGGCGATCCTGCTGACGTGCCTGCTGGTCACTGTCGCTCGGGCAGCCGAGCCGACTCCGCAGGAGATGATCGCGGCGGCGGCCCGCAGGGTGGTCAAGATCTACGGAGCCGGCGGCCTGCGGGGCCTGGAGGCGTATCAATCGGGGCTGCTCGTCTCGGCCGACGGCGAGATTCTCACGGCGGCCAGCACCGTCCTCGATTCGGAGACGATCGCCTGCGTGCTCGACGACGGCCGCCGATTCACCGCCCGCCTTGTCGGGATCGACCCGTGGCGAGAACTGGCCCTTCTCCGGATCGACGGCACCGATCTGCCGACGTTCGCGATTCGATCCGACGGCGAGCCGGTGATGCCGGGGCGGCGGGTGGTGGCCCTCTCCAACATGTTCGGTGTCGCCGCGGGAGACGAGCGGGTCACGGCTCAGCGGGGCGTGGTGACCGCCGTCGTCCCGCTGGAGGCGCGACGGGGTGTTGCCGAGGCGGCGTTTCGGGGCGATGTCTACGTGCTCGACTGCACGACCAACAACCCCGGCAGCGCCGGCGGGGCCCTGGTCGACGTCCGCGGCCGGCTGATCGGCATGCTCGGCAAGGAACTGCGAAGCACGCGGGCCGGCATCTGGCTCAACTACGCGTTGCCGACGGCAGAACTCCTCGCGGGCCGTGAGGCTATTCTCTCGGGCACGGCGGCGGCCGCCGCGACGCCGGCGGCCGAGCCCTTCGATCCGCGACGGCTCGGGGCGGTGCTGGTCCCCGATCTGCTCGATCGCACACCGCCCTTCGTCGAAACGGTCGAGCCGGGCTCCCCGGCGGCCGCCATCGGACTCCGTCCCGACGACCTCCTGATCGCTGTCGGGCCGCGGTCGGTGACGACCCGCGCCGAGGTCGAGCAGGCCCTCGGGGCGATGGCCGCGGGCGACCCGGTCGCCCTGACGATTATCCGCGACGGAAGCCTGATCGAACTCGATCTCGGCCCCCGGCCCCCGGGAGAGAAGCCATGATCCATTTCGTGCTCCCGGCTGCCGGCAGCATCCTGGTCGCCCTGGCGACCGCCATGACGGCGGCCCCCCCTGGCGAGACATCCGAGCCGACCCTCGCCGAGGAGGCGGCCTTCCGGCGGGCGGGCGAACAGGTGGCTGCGGCCGTCGTCCGGATCGAACCGCTGGCCCTCTCGGCCGAGGCCTCCGGCCCACGCGAGGCGGCCGCCGGCCGCGGCCCCTCGACCGGCCTGATCGTCGCTGCCGATCGCATCATCGCCACGGAGTTTGCCGTGCCGGCCGATGTCGATGCCGCCGTAGTCGTCCTGGCGGACGGGAAACGGCGGGCCGCGCGGGTCCGAGGTCGCGACCGGGTCCGCAAGCTGGTGCTTCTGGCTGCCGACGATCTCCCTGCGGCCCCGCCCCTGGAGGCCGTGCCCCGCGGCCGGCTCCGGCCCGGCCAATGGGCCATCGCGGTGGGGCGTGGCTGGGATGCGACGAGCCCCAACATCGCCGTCGGCATCGTCTCGGCGGTGGACCGGGCCTGGGGGCTGGGCGTCCAGACCGACGCGGCCGTCTCGCCGATGAACTATGGCGGCCCGTTGGTCGACATCGCCGGGCAGGTGATCGGGGTGCTCGTGCCGCTGCCAGCCGACACCGCCGGTCTGACCGACGGCACCGAACTGTATGACGCGGGGATCGGCTTCGCGGTGCCGCTGGAAGACATTCGGGCTGTTCTCCCTCGGCTCGAGGCGGGCGAGTCGCTCACCGCCGGGATCCTCGGCATCGGCTACCGCGATCGCGACGCGATCAACGGCGAGCCGGTGATCGCCTCGGTGCGGCAGGGCTCTCCCGCGGCGGCGGCCGGGCTCGAGCCCGGCGACCGTCTCGTCAGGATCGGTGACCGCCGGGTGACGCGGATTGCCGACGCCCGCCACGCGATCACGCCCCGCCATGCTGGTGACACGCTGGCGATCGCGGTGAGGCGGGGCGAGGACGAGGCCGCGAAGCTGATCGAGACCACGGCCACGCTCGCCGCCGAACTGCCGCCCTGGCGGCGGGCGGTGGTCGGCCTGATCCCGGCGGCGGCCAGGCCTGCCGACGATGACGCGGCCCCGAGCGGGATCCCGGTCGACTGGATGTTGCCCGGCGGACCGGCCGAGCAGGCGGGTATCGCAGCCGGCGACCGGCTCGATGCGATCGCGATAGCCGAGGGCGAGCCGCCGAGCCCGGTTGGGTCGGCCGAGGAGGCGGCCGGCCTGCTGGCGGGGCTCGAGCCGGGGCAGCCTGTCTGGCTGACCATCTCTCGCGACGGCGTCGCCTCCACGGTGCCAGTGGTCACGATCCCGCTTCCGGCCGACGTGCCGGATGAAGGACCGCCGGCCGACCCTGTGGCGGTCGATCCGCTGGCCGGGCCGCAGGACGGCGTTGACGTCGTGCGGCTGGAAGCGGCCGAGGTCGCCGAGCCGCCGCTGGCCGTGATCCCGCGGGGCGAGATCCCGCTTGGTGTGCTCGTCTGGTGCGGGCCGCCTCACGGCCCGGTCGCCGCGGCCGAGGCCGTCGCCTGGCGAGCGGCTGCCGCTCGGCATGCCGCAGCGGTGATCCTCGTGGGCTCGGTCGATCCGGACGCATGGAGT
>CALGAS010000522.1 GCA_937959175.1 uncultured bacterium
GAGCCTGAGAAACTCGGCCCGCATCAGCCGTGAGATCCCGGTCCAGCCGGTCAGCCCCAAGACGGCCATCATCTTCCAGATCGTCGGTTTCTCGACGATCGCCAGCAGGGCGAGGATCAGCACCAGCGGCGGAATGCACATCACGACCTCGGTGATCCGGCTGAAGATCACGTCGAGCCAGCCGCCGAAGTAGCCGGCCAGCGCCCCGACGGTGATTCCGATGGTGGCGGCGATGCCCATCGAGACGAAGCCAACCAGGAGGGCCACCGTCGTGCCGTGGATCATCTTGGCGAACACGTCGACCCCTGTCTGGGTGGTACCGAACAGGTTGCGGCTGCTGGGATGGCCCTGGTCGCGGGCCGGGTTGGCCGGAAGCCCGGGCCACTCGTCGCGGCGGACCGCCCGGTAGGGATCCTGGAAGACCAGCGGCCAGATCGCCCAGCTCTCCGGATCCTTGGCCTCGAGATTGGCGGGGTATTCGCCGCGGAACTTGTCGCGGGCGAAGACGACCGGCTCCCAGCCGCGGTTGTAGTAGGCGAGGCAGGGGAAATAGAGCCGCCCCTTGTACTTGCAGATCACCGGCTTCGTGCCGGCGATCGCCGGGGCGAAGAGGGCCACCGTCGCCAGGAAGCCGATGAAGACGAGCGCCGCCATCGCCAGCGGCATCCGTCGATAGCGGCGCCAGGCCTCCGCCCAGAAGCCACGGGGCCGCGGCGGCGGGGTCGGCTCGCGTGCTGGCTCGCTCATTCCATGCTCACCCGGGGATCGACCCACGCATAGAGGAGATCGGCGAGCAGCTGGCCGGCAAGGGTCAGCAGGCTGAACAGCAGCGTCAGGCCCATGATCGTCGGGTAGTCCCGCTCGCGGAGGCTCTCGAAAAACAGCCTCCCCATGCCGGGCCAGCTGAAGATCTGCTCGATGATGACCGATCCCCCCAGCAGCGCCGGCAGCGAGAGGCCCAGCAGCGTCACCAGCGGGATCAGGGTGTTGCGAAAGGCGTGATGCACCATCACCCGGATCGTCCCCGCCCCCTTGGCCCGGGCGGTGCGGATGTAGTCCTGGCGGAGCACCTCCTGGAGGTTCGTATTGATGAAGCGGGTGTACCAGGCGAGGCTGACGTAGGTCTGGCAGATCAAGGGCAGGATCGCGTGCCGGGCCACGTCGGCCAGCCAGGCGGCGGTGCCGGCGTGCGGGCCGCCGCTGGTCATCCCGAAGAGGGGAAGCTCCCAGGGTGTCCCCTCGGCCCAGAGCGAGAAGGTGACCTGCAGCGCCAGGGCCGCCACGAAGGTCGGCACGGAATAGAGCATGTAGAGCACGAGGCTGACGGCCCGCTCATCGCCCCGGCCGCTGCGGGCGGCGGCGTAGATGCCCAGGGGAATCGAGAGCAGCCAGGTCAACAGCAGGCTGCCGGCCGAGAGGGCGAGCGTGGGACCGACCCGCTTGCTGATCAGTTCCGTGACGGGGGCCTTGCGGGAGATGCTCCGCCCCAGGTCGCCTCGGGCGACGTTTGTGAGCCAGACGAAGTAGGCCTGGTACCAGGGCTTGTCGAGGCCGTAGGCGGCCTTCATCCGCTCGAGGTCTGCGGGGTTGAGCCTGCGGCTCGGGTCGGTCTGGGAGACGACGACCGTCAGGGGGGTGCCGGGGATCGAGCGAATCAGCCCGTAGACGAGAAAGGAGATCAGCAGCAGCGTCACCAGCCCCAGCCCGAGCCGACGCACGAGGTGGTGGATCATGGTGCCGGCTTCCAGAGGCTGCCGAAGCCCGGAGAGTAGTGAAACGGTCCGCGGGGGCTGAAGACGTAGCCGCGGAGGTCTTTGGAGAACCCGTGGAAACTGTTTCGCCAGTAGAGCCAGGTGTAGGGCTGATCCTCCCAGAGGATCTCCTGAATCCGGGCGTACTTCTCGGCCCGCTTGGCCCGGTCGACTTCGGTGCGGCCTTCGATGTAAAGCCGGTCGACCTCGGGATTGGAATAGCTGCCGAAGTTGCGGCCGGCGTTGCTGGCCCAGATGTTCTCCGACGTGTCGGGATCGGTGCCGGTGCCCCAGCCGCCGAAGGCGGCGTCGAACTTCTTCTCGAGCATGTTCTGCTGGAGCACGGTGAACTCCGTGGGCCGGACCGCCACGCGGACACCGATCCGGTCGAGGCTCTCTTGGAGGAGCGTGCAGATGTCCTGGGCCATCGGCTGCTGGCCGCAGAGGATCGTGAACTCAAACGGCACGCTGCGGCCGTCGATCTCCCGGTCGCGGATGCCGTCGTTATCGCGATCGATCCAGCCGGCCTCGTCGAGCAGCGCCTCGGCCCGGTCGAGATCCTGCCGGTAGGGTTCGAGCGGTTTGGTGGTGGCCATCCAGGCGGTGGGATGGAAGATACCGGTGCACGGCGTGTAGAGGCCGTGGCAGATCGTGCCGAGCATCCGCTCGTGGTCGAAGGCATGGCTCATCGCCCGCCGCACCCGGCGGTCGGAGAAGAACGGGCTGGTGGTGTTCCAGGCGAAGTGAAACGAGACCCATTCCGGGGCCGTGGCCTTCGTGTTCTTGGCATAGAAACTCTCGTCGATCGTCTGGGTGGTCCACTGCTCCGGCGTGAGGGCCATCTCGTCAATCTCCCCCTTCTTGAGCGCCAACAGGGCCGTGTTGGGGTCTTCCAGGATCCGGAAGCGGATCTCTTCGAAGAACGGCACATCGCGAACCTGCCGGCCATCGACGGTGTGCCAGGAGGGCCGTGCCCGGAGGAGAATCTCCTGGCCGCGGATGCGGCGGACGATCTCGTAGGGGCCGCCGCAGACAGGCTGGGCCTCGAGGGCAACGTGCTCCGGGCTGTCCTTGAGCGTCGGGTCGGCCTCCCAGGTATCGCCGTAGATGTGCCGCGGGATGACCGGGAAGTTGATGTTCCAGACGTTGGTGGCCAGCGGCTCGCGATGAAAGAAGACGAGGGTCTGATCGTCGTAGGCGTGCACGCCCCGCAGCTGGTCGGTGCCGCTGCGGACCGCGGGCACCGGGACCCGGTCGTCCATGATCACGGTGAAGCTGAAGGCGACATCGTGGGCGGTGATCGGCCCGCCGTCACTCCAGACGAGATCGTCACGCAGCACGACCTTGTCGAGCGTCCCGTCGACGCTGGTCTGCCAGGAGACGACCGTCTCGGCCGAGGCGAAGGGCTCCATATGGCGGTCAAAGGAAAACAGCCCGAAGCCGGTCAGCCCGAGCACGTCGTTCTCGGCGGAGGAACTGATCAGGATCGGATTGGTGCTGTTGAGGTCGACCAGCAGGTGGCGGCTGACCGATGCCGAAAGGTCGGCCTCTCCTTCGGCCGGGAGCCGTCCGAGCGCCGAGAGGATCGTGGCGTTGTGCTCCGTGGAATCATTCTTCAGGGCGAGGGCCCCGGCCGGCGTCGCCAGCGGTGGCTCTTCGGCGAGCTCCCCGGCCAGGTCGGCAAGGGCGTCGCGGACGGGCCGATCGATCCAGGTGGTGTCGCGGTCGAGGGCCTCCAGCGGCGGCGGGGCAAAGGGGGGCTCCTCGGGAGCGGCCGGCCCGACCGGCTCAGCCGAGCTACCGGCCTCCCCGCCAGCGGCCGCCGTCTCGGGATCGGCCGGGGTGAGGACCGGTTCCGGCTTGGGCGTCGGCTCCTCGCCGCCACCCCCGCAGCCGGCGACGAGCATCACCAATCCGGAGACGAACGCCGAGCGGGCTGCCCGCCCGAACCACGCTGGGAAGAGCCGGCCGCCATGAGCGGCGGAACAAGGGGGCTGTGGCCGGAGCTGCATCCCAGTCTCCCACGGATTTGTGAGGAAAACCGCGATGCTACGGCGGCCGGTGGAGGCGGGTCAACCAGACCGGAAGGATCGACTGCGGCAGGGCGTCGCAACCCGACTCGCCGCAGGCGTGCCACCCCGACGCCGGTCTTCGCCCGTGCTATCAGGCAGACTGTCGCTCTGGCTGACCGCTGGTGGACGGCCGTGGCTCGGAAGCTGCCCGCTCCTGAATCCTGTGAACCCGTGGAGAGATGACCGCGATGGATGCGACGACCGAAACCCCGGCCGGCGAGTCGCTGGCCGACGTGCTCGAGGATGTTCATGCCCGGCTGCTGGCGGAGCAGGGCGGCCAGGTCGCCAGCTACATTCCGGAGTTGGCCCGCGTCGATCCCGAGCCCTTCGGGATCGCCGTGGCGGCGGTCGACGGCCGGTCGGTGGCCGTGGGCGATGCCGGGGTGCCATTCACGATCCAGTCGGCCTCCAAGCCCTTCATCTTCGGGATGGCGATCGAGGAACATGGCCGGGAGGGCGTCTTGGCCAAGATCGGCGTCCAGCCGGTCGAGGAGGCCTTCAACGCGATCGCGCTCGATGAGGCCACCAATCGTCCCTTCAATCCGATGATCAATGCCGGTGCGATCGCGGCCACCGATCTGGTGGGAGGCGAGGACGCCGATGATCGGCTTGCCAGCGTGCTGGAGACCTTCAGGCGTGGCTGCGGCCATCCGCTCACCGTCGATGAGGCCGTCTTCGCCTCGGAGCGGGCCACGGGGGAGCGGAACCGGGCGCTCGCCCATCTGATGCGGAGCTTCGCGATGATCGGCCCGCGACTGGAAGAGACGCTCGACCTCTACTTCCGGCAATGCAGCCTTCAGGTGACCTGCACCGACCTGGCGATGCTCGGGGCGACGCTGGCCAATCAGGGTGTCAACCCGGCTACGAAGGAGCGGATGTTCTCGGCCCGCACGGTCCGGGACGTGCTCAGCGTGATGCACGGCTGCGGGATGTACAACTTCTCGGGTGAATGGGATCTCCGCGTCGGGATTCCCGCCAAGAGCGGCGTCGGCGGCGGGATCGTGGCGGTGATCCCCGGCCTGGCGGGAGTCGCCACCTTCTCGCCGCGGCTCGACGAGAAGGGCAACAGCGTCCGGGGGATCAAGGCCTTTCAGATGCTCGCCGAGCGGTTTCACCTGCATCTCTTCGACGATCGCCGCCTCCGCGAGGAGGCGGTGGCGAGCCTTCGGTAGCCGGCGGGGTTTGGGAGAAGTCCCGGCGGTTGGTTGGTTGGGCGAGCGGATTGGGCGGGTTGGTGGTGAGCGGTTTTGCGGGCTTCCGGGGGCGTCTCTTGCCCAACGGCCCGCAGTCCCCCCGGCTCGCGCCGGGGGGCTTTTATTGCGTATCCCGCGCGCAGAATACGGGTTCGCGAGGGGTGGCCGGTGCCAATCGAGCCGGCGTGAGGAAATCGAGCGAAGCCCGGAAGGCGAAGCTCGA
>CALGAS010000523.1 GCA_937959175.1 uncultured bacterium
GGGCATGCTGCCGCCAGGCCACACCCGCACCTCGATCAGTTCGGTGAGACGGTCACGGCGAACCACTTCGAGGCCGTCGGCGAAGGGGTCGGTGACCGTTCGCGGGGCGGACGTGTGGAAGTCAATGGCGTCTTCAGCGTCGGCCAGGAGCGACGTGGCCCGCGATCGCCGGTCGGGGGAGAGGTCGTCGCGGGCCAGGACGGCACGAAGATAGTCGACCACGCAGTCGCTGTCGCGAAGAACCAGGAGCAGCGTGCGGTCGGGTTGGGAACTGGCGAAGTTCATGAGCAGGTCGCCCGTGTCGGGCTCGAGCCCGGTGAACGAGTGGTCGAAGACCACCAGCGTCGTGACGTCGGCATCGATCTCGGCCGGGAGCTGCTGGCGGGCCGTCACGGTGTGGCCGGTGTCGCGGAGCAGCTGCACGAAGGCGGCGATCCCGTTGATGCTGTCGCCGCGGACGGCGGCGTAGGTCGTGTCGATCTCGCGGTCGCAGCCACCGGTGGCCATGAGCAGGAGCGGAACCAGGAGGGCCGCGATCCGCGGGGCAAACGTGGAGGCTGCCGGGGTCGGCGGAGCGGCAGTCGGCGTGATCTGCATGGCGTCAGTCTCCCGCGGTCCGCGCAAAGGATGCGATCCGGTCGCGGTCCTCCCAGACGGCCAGGAAGTCGGCGCGGGCCACCGGCAGCTCGCCGAAGAAGGCGTCTTCGAAGAGCCGGCTCGAGCGGCGAAAGATGGGAGCGAGGGCCGGTGCGGCGGCGGTGACCTCGGCGGCGTATTGGCCGTTGGTCTTGCCGCGGGCGAGCACGAGGCCACCGCGGCAATCGAGCTCGACGAGCTGCCAGGCGTGGAAGAAGATCATCGCCTGTTCGAACTCACCCCGCTCGGCGTGGGCCGCCGCCCGTCCGAGCAGGTCGCCGGTGGCGAGCCCGACGCCGCCGGGCAGGGCTGCGAGCCGTTGCTCGTCGGGGGCTTTGCCGGGATCATCATCGTCCTCGTCGCCGTCGGCCGCGGCAGGGTCGCGCAGCCACAGCCCGTACCGTACGACGAGGTAAATGATCACGACCGCCGCGACCGCAAACACCGCGACGGTCAGGATCCATCCCAGCCCGCCCAGATCGAGACTCGGCAGGGAAAACGACGGCGGCGGAGGCAGCCGGATGCGCTCTCCGCCCTTGCCTCCTGTGTCGCCGCCGCCCGAGCCTGCTCCTGATCCTGATCCGGACCCCGAACCGCTGCCGGAGCCCGAGCCGCCCGCTCCGCTTCCGCCAGATAGGTCCGGCTCGCCGTCACCGGCCTTTCCATCAGCGGCCGCCGGCCGGATCAGCGGCCGGAAGCGGTCTGCGGCCGCGTCGTACCAGGGGAACGAGTGCCGGGTGAGCGCCCGGCGGGCCTCGTCGCCCGCCGGGCTCGGGGTGCCCGTGTCCGCGAGCACCCTTCCGGCCCCGGCCCCGATAAGGCAGGCAATCAGCCAGCCGGCCACTCGTGCTGCCCGCCTGCCGGAGGCCGATGGCTGCGGCCGGGCTTCGGCCGCGGCGAGCCCCGCGTAGGTCGCCTCGGAGCGGAGCTTGAGTTCGACGTCCCAGCCCTCGCGGCGGATCCGGGCATCGAGGTAGGTGAAGAACCGAAACACCGTCAGCACTCCACAGATGGTCCACAAGGCGATCTGCCCATGCCATGTGAAGACCGTGCCAAGCCACCCGCCGGCTCCCAGGCCGGGCAGCCAGGTGACCGGGCGGCCCCGCCAGATCGCCGACACCGCTCCGAGCAGTCCCGTCGCCAGCGGCAGCCCGACCACGAGGATCACCCCGTCGAGGATCGCAAGCGTCAGGACGTGTCCGGACTGGCGGCGGTTGATCGCCGTCCGCCGCCGCCAGACGCGGGTCAGCGGCGGCCGCTCGAGAAGGATGATCTGGTTGAGGTAATACATTCCGATGAACACGACGGGCATCAGGACCACGACCGCCAGACAGATCGCCCGCAGGATGCCCTGAAAGATGATCAGGGCCGGCAGGCTGCCGAGGAACGAGCGAATGGCGGCCCGCCAGGAGAACCGCTCCGAGAAGACCGCCTGCCCGAGATAGAGTGTCAGCGGCACGCTCGCCCAGGACGCCTCCAAGCCGAGCAGCACATACGCGGGAAACGCGAGTTCCTCCCCGGATCGCCAGCCACCGAAGAGCAGCCGGTTCATAAGGATGCAGGGCAGGCTCCCCAGGGCGATGGCCGCGATCACCGCCAGCGGCCGGCGGCCGCAGAACATCACGGCCAGGTCGAGGCATTCGAGGATGCTCCGCGGCCGTACCGCGACGTGGATCTGGTCAGCCTGCATCGGCAGCCCTCCCGCCGACGATCCAGCCGGTGATGAAGAAGGCGACCATCAAAGCGGTGGAGGCGATCGCGACGGCCGTCTTCGCCGACCACGGCAGCGTCGAGGGGGAGATGAATGCCTCGACGAAGGCCGCCATGAAAAACAGCACCGTCGCAAGCCCGGCGGTGCCGAGCGCCTCGGGCGCCGTCCGCCGCAGCGACTCGGCGCGACTCCAGCCGCGGGTGTCGACCAGGGCCCAGCCGAGCCGCAGGCCGGCCGCGGCGGAAAGTACGATCGCGGTCAGTTCGAAGGGGCCGTGGGCGGTGACAAACTCGCCGAAGTTGGCGGCGACGGGCGAGGCGAGCATGTGGCCGAACACGGTCCCGAGCACGAGGCCGTTGAAGGCGAGTGTCAGGAGGCTGCCGATCCCGAACAGGATTCCGCCGGCAAAACACTTGAGGCCGATCCCGGCGTTGTTGAACACGTAGAAGCCCGCCATCCCCGCCCGGGCCGCGGTGAAGCCGCCGCTGCCGGGCCGCTCGGCATACATCGCCTCGCAGTTGGCGAGCATCCCGTCGCCGACCACCTCGACGGCAAACTCCGGCCGTAGCCAGGTGGCCACGATCGCCCCGCCGAACAGGCCCCAGAAGACGGCCGCCGCGATCCAGGTGCAGGGGTCGGTGATCGTGCGGCGGGGCACGTCCACCAGCAGGCTGTGGAGCCAGGCGAGGATGCTGAACGATTCAATCCGGTAGAGCTGGGTGTGGGCGTCGGCCACCAGCTGCTGGAGATATTCGGTGGTGCCCGCCGGGAATCGCATTCCGGTGGCCAGGGCCAGGTCGCTGCAGGCGGCCCGGTAGCGGCGGGCGAAATCGGCGACGCGGGCCGGCTCCAGCCTTTGGCCGCGGGCGGCCCGCAGCCAGGAGA
>CALGAS010000524.1 GCA_937959175.1 uncultured bacterium
CGCTCGGAGCCAGTCCCCTTTTCCGCTCGGAGCCAGGCCCCTTTTCCCTCGTCCCTTTTTTCATAGAAGCCCCCCGGCGCGAGCCGGGGGGACGGCGGGCCGTTGGGCGAGAGACGCCTCTGGAAACCCGCAAACCATTTCACCACCAACCCGCCCAATCCGCGTTCACAACCGAGCACCTCTCGGATATCCCACCGCCAAGAGGCCGTCAGTCCGCCCCCCATCGCTCAGGTTGCAAACCCGGGCCCACGTTCCACCAAACCACTTCTCCGAAATTAACCACCTCTCCGACATCAAACCATCTCTCCGACTTCAAACCACCGGAGGCGGGCCATCAGGCCGCCCCGCCTCCGGCGGAATCTCGCGGCCGTGGGGATCGGCTTCCCCCGCGGTGAGCTCGGCCTCGATCCGCTCCCGCATCGCGGCCCCCAGGTGATGCTCGACCCACTCGGCAGGCGGATGAAGGTGATCGGCCGGCAGGTCGGCGTGCCGGCCGAGCCAGGTCTCCCAGAGCCGGTGGGAGCGGACCACCAGTTCGGCCTCGCGGGCGCCATCCTTGGAGAGCCTGACCCGCCCGGCCGATC
This sequence comes from uncultured bacterium, assembly GCA_937959175.1. Taxonomy (GTDB): domain Bacteria; phylum Planctomycetota; class Planctomycetia; order Pirellulales; family UBA1268; genus QWPN01. The sequence continues at coordinate 585 of CALGAS010000524.1, forward strand.
GCTCCACGCGACCGGTAAGCCGCAGCCAGACCGCCGCAGCCCGCTCGAGACCTGTCCGCGGCCGGGGCCTGACCACCGACGCTCCGGCCGCCCCTGCCTGCTCGCCGGCCCGCCAGATCCGGGCCAGCCAATCCTCGCGGGCGACCCGCCAGTCAAGCGCCAGCTTGGCGACGAGCCGGGCCAGCAGACCGTCGGCCGGGGCAAGCACGACCGCCGTGGCGTAGAATCCGCCCAAGACCACCGCGATCATCCCCGCCGCCGACGTGTTCCACCGCCAGGCCGCCAGCCAGCCGAGGCCGGCCGCCGCGACGGCGACGGCGACCGCGACCAGAGCGACCTGGTGCATCCGGTGCACGAGCAGCTCGGCGGTCGCCGCGGGTACGACGAGCATCGCCACCACGAGCACCGCCCCGACCGCCTCGAAACCGGCCACCGTCGCGACTGCCGTCAGCGACAACAGCCCGGTGGTCACCACCGCCACCGGGATGCCCGCCGCGGCGGCGGCTTCCTGATCGAAGGCGGTGGAAATCTGCAGCTGCCAGGTCGCCGCCAGGCCACCGGCGACGATCACGAGCACCGCCGTCGCCGTCAGCAGGGCCCGCGGCACCTCGACGCCTCCCACCGAGACCAGATCAAAAGCGGCCAGTTCGAGAATCCCGAACAACACGCACTCGGGATCGAGATCGATCCGCGAGGCGAACAGCGAGACCGTCACGACGCCCGCTGCAAAAAGCGTCGTGAACACGACGCCCGAGCCGGCATCCTCGGCGAGCCCGACCGCCGCCCGGAGCCCGCGGGTGAGCCCGACGGTCATCAGGGCCGCGACCACCGCACCGGCCAGCACCAAGGGGCCGCCCAGCCGCCCGCCCGCCAGCACGCCCACGACGATCCCCGGCAGCACGGCATGGGCGATCGCATCGCCGAGCAGGCTCATCCTGCGGACGACGAGCAGCGTGCCGACGAGGGCACATGAGGCCGACACCGTCGCAGCGGTCAGCATCGACCAGCCGTGCAGTGCCAAGGCATCGCTGCTCACGGTTGGTCATCTCCGCCGCGGATCCTCGACCGAAGCCGACGGGCCAGCCAGCCCCGCCGCGGGGCGATCACGACCGACGCCAGGCAGATCGCCGCCGCGGCCAGCACCACCAGCGGGCCGGTTGCCAGGCCCGACCGCAGACTGCTGACAGCCACCCCGGCCACCGCGGCGGTCAGCCCGAACAGGCCTGCCAGAACGAGCATCGACCCCGCGCGATCGGTCCACTGCCGGGCTGCCACCGGAGGAATGACAACCAGCGCCGTGACCAGCACCGCCCCGGCGGCCGGCAGGCCGATCACCACCATCACGGCGATCAAGGCCATCAGGCCCGCATCGAGCAATCCCACCGGCCAGCCCGTCGCGGCGGCGAAGGCCGGGTCGAAGGCGACCAGCAGCAACTCCTTGAGAACCGCGGTCACGATCACGATCGTCAGCAGCGAGATCACGGCCAGCAAGGCCGCGTCCCGCGCGGTCAGGGCCGCGGTCTGGCCGAGGAGAAACCGCTCCAGCCCGCCCCCGCCGGGGATCCCCCGGGCGGTGATCCCGCCGAGCAAGGCAAGCCCCAGCCCGAACGACACCCCGATCACGATCGCCGTCGCCGCATCTTCGCGGGTCCGCGTGAACCGCCGCAGCAGCACGAGCACCAGCAGCCCGGCCACCGCCGAGACCGCCGCCCCGGCCAGCAGGGTGGGCAGGTCGCGTCGCCCGGTCGCCAGAAACGCCCCGGCCACACCGACCAGCGTGGCGTGGGCTGCGGCATCGCCGACCAGCGGCCGCTTCCGCAGCAGCGTCAGGCTGCCAACCACGCCGGCCCCGCAGCCGACGGCGGCCACGCCGCCGAGCACCACCAGCGTGTTGTAGGTCAGGCCCAGCCCGGCCATCGCGATCAGGGCGGGCTGCCCGAACGTGGCGAGGGTCATTCCGTCCGCCCCCGCTCGGCAACGGCCTGGCCGAGCTGCTCGAGCAGTTCGATCCCGCCGGCGTAGGTCTTCTGGATGTTGTCGGCCGTGAGCACCTCGGCGGTCGGCCCGGCAGCCACCAGCCGCCGGTCGATCAGGGCGACCTGATCGAACCACTCAGCGGCGGTTCGCAGATCGTGATGGACCACGATCACCAGCCGGCCGGCATCCCGCAACGCCGCCAGAACCCCGAAGATCTGTTCCTGCGAGCGGACATCGACCCCGGCCATCGGCTCGTCGAGCAGATAGATATCGGCCTCCTGGGCCAGGGCGCGGGCCAGAAACACCCGCTGCTGCTGGCCGCCGGAGAGACGGCCGATCTGCCGGTCGGCCAGGTCGGCCAATCCGACCCGCTCCAGGCATTCCGCTGCCACCGCCCGCTCACGGCGACCGGGCCAGCGGAGCCAGCCGAGCCGGCCGTAGGTCCCCATCAGGACGACGTCCATCACGTTGACGGGAAAGTCCCAGTCGACGGTCTCCCGCTGCGGCACATAGCCCACCCGGCCCTGCACCTGCCGCCGCGGCCTTCCGCAGAACCGGACGAAGCCCCCCACCACCGGCACCAGCCCCAGTGCCGCCTTCAAGAGCGTGCTCTTGCCGGCCCCGTTGGGCCCGATCACACCGAACAGGCAGGGCTCGGCAATCGCCAGGTCGATGTTCCAGAGCACCGGCCGGCGGCCGTAGGCCACCGTCACGTCGTGAAACTCGACCAGCGGCTGCTGCCCGGGGTTCATCGGGCCGCCTCCGCGTCGCTCAGGGCCGCCACAATCGTCTCGACGTTGGTGGCCAGGGCAGCCTCGAGGGTTCCGCCGTCGCTCTGCGGGGGACCGAGGGAATCGGAATAGAGGCGGCCGCCGAGCCTGACCACATGACCCCGTGCCGCGGCCCCCTCGATGATCGCGGCGACGTTGCGATCGGCGACGCTCGTCTCGACGAACACCGCCGGGATCCCCCGACTGACGACCAGCTCGACGAGCCGGTTGATGTCGCCCAGCCCCGCTTCGCTGGCGGTGCTCGTGCCCTGCACGCCCACCACCTCGATTCCGTAGGCCCGGCCGAAGTAGCGGAAGGCATCATGCGCGGTGACCAGCACGCGGCGGCCCGCCGGAATCGCGGCCAGCCGCCGGCGGGCCTCCGCATCCGCCTCACGCAGCCGGGCTGAATACACTTCCGCCCGGGCGGCGTAGGTCTCCGCGCCGGCCGGATCGATCTCACCCAACGCCGTGGCCACCTTCATCGGCAGGAGACTCCAGAGCCCTGCGTCAAACCAGACGTGGGGATCGGGAATCCCGCCGGCCGCCTCGAGGATCCGGTCGGCCGGCAGCCGGTCGGCAACGGTCAGCACCGCAACGCGGTCGGCCAGCCGCTCAAGCAGCGTGGCAAGCCGCCCCTCGAGATGGAGCCCGGACGCCACGACGAGATCGGCATCGAGCAGCCGCTCGGCATCGCGGGGTGTCGCCTTGTAGGAATGGGGATCGATCCCCGCGGCCATCAGGCAGTCGACCTCCGCGCGATCACCGGCCACCTGCCGCACGAGATCGGCCACGACCGTCGTCGTGGCGACGACCCGCGGGCGGTGCCCGGCCGCCGATTCCCGCGCGGGCTTGCCGCCGTCGGCCAACGGCCCGCCGCACCCCGCTGTCGCGAGGATGACGGCCACCGCCGTGATCCCCAGCACAGGCCCTCGTCTACCGGAGGCCGGGAACAGGCGGCGGATCCCGTTTTTTGGGTTTTCAAAAAACATTTTTTGGTGAATCAAAAGCTCGATTGTAACGCCTGTGCCGGCGGGGCCACAAATCGAGCCGATCCACCGGCGCGTTGACCATTCTGGAGCGCATTCTTAAGGTCAGAGCGGTGACGGCGGCCGTCGCCGCCCCGCGTGCGGGCATGTTCCGGTCTCACGGCCGGAGCTGCCGGGTGGAGCAACTCCCGTGCAGTCGATCGCGTTGAAATCGAGCTACTTCAAACGGTTCCGCATGGAGGCGGATCTGGGGATTCCTCGGACCGGCTCCGGCCTTCCGGAAGGCTATCGGTTCGTGCCCTGGAACGAGGCGGTGACCGACGTCCACGCCCGCACGAAGTTCCGGGCCTTCCGCGACGAGCTCGACGCGATCGTGTTTCCCTGCCTGGGGAGCCTGGAGGGCTGCCGGCGGCTGATGCGGGAGATTCGGAACAAGTCGGGCTTTCTTCCGGCCGCCACTTGGCTGATCGCCCGCGGCGCGACGCCGGAGTCGCTCCAGTGGTGCGGCACGATTCAGGGCGTCGCCGACCGCCACGGCGTCGGCATGATTCAAAACGTCGGCGTGGTGCCGGGCCATCGGGGGCTCGGGCTGGGCCGCTGCCTGGTCGAGCGGGCAGCCGCCGGCTTCCGGATGCACGGGCTCCGGCGGGTGTCGCTCGAGGTGACGGTCGACAACGCCCGGGCCGTCCGGCTTTACCAGCGGCTCGGCTTCCGGCGAATCCGCACCGTCTACAAATCCGTCGAGCAGGCCGTGGACGCGGTGGCCGGCCAGCCTGCCCTGGCGGCGGCTGCAAGCTGACCGTCCCCGCTCGCCGGCCGCCTCCCGGCCGCGAGGCCCCGGTGTTGGACACCCCGCTGGGTTGGGCTACCTTGCAGTGTGCAGCCAGACCGGCAGGCGGCCTCAGCAGGCACGCCGGTCGACACCCCGGGACTCGGACACCACGTTGACGCAGCAGTTACATTCCGCCACGCTCGACAACGGGATCACGATCCTCGGCGAGTCGATGCCCGGGGTTGAATCGGTAGCCGTTGCCTTCCACGTGCCGGCGGGCGGCATCCACGACCCGGAACACCGCTGCGGGCTGGCCACGCTGGCCGGCGAAATGCTCCTCCGGGGGGCGGGCGACCGCTCCAGCCGGGAGATCATCGACGCGTTGGAGGGAGGCGGCGTGCAGTGGGATCAGGCAGTCACCTCCACCCATACGAGCCTCTCCGGCGCGATGGTCGCCCGCCAGCTCCCCGAGGCCCTGCCGATCTACGCCGACATGCTCCGCCGGCCGCGACTGCCGATCGACGAGTTCGAGGCCGCCCGGCAGATGGTGCTTCAGAACCTGGCGGCCGTCGAAGACGACCCGGGCCATCGCACGATCACGGCGGTTCGCGGGCTTCATTTGCCGACCCCCTGGGGCCGCCCTACGGAGGGCATTTCGGCTGACGTGGAGGCCGCGACCCACGGCGAGGTACGAGCCTTTCTGGAGACCCGCCTGCGGCCCCCCGGCATGATCGTGACGATCGCCGGCCGCATCGACTGGGAGGACTTCCTCGCCCGCATCGAATCGCTCCTGGGCGACTGGGCGGGCGAGCCGGGCCCCGCGGTCGCCAACGGCCCGCGGGGCCCCTTCGTGCGGCACGTCCCCCACGATTCCCAACAGACCCATGTCGCCCTTGCCTGGTCGGCTCCGCCGTATCGCTCCGATGAGTCCGCGATCGCCGGAGCGGTGACGTCGATCCTCGGCGGCGGCACCAGTTCCCGGCTGTTCACGGAGGTTCGAGAACGGCGAGGCCTCTGCTACGGGGTGACCGCCGGCTACGAGACCCATCGCGACTTCGCGACGGCTCTCTGCTACTCCGGCACGACCGCGGCCCGGGCCCAGGAGACGCTCGACGTGATGCTCGCCGAGCTCGACCGGCTGCCGGGTTCGATCGACGCCGCCGAGCTCGACCGCGTCAAGGCTCGTGTCACCAGCGGGCTGGTGATGCAGCAGGAGTCGACCGGCGCCAGGGCGGGCACGATGGCCCGGCAGTGGTATCACCTCCATCGGCTGCGAACGATCGAGGAGGAACTGGCCCGCTTCGACCGCCTCGACGTGGCGATGATCGAAGACTGGCTGGCGAGCAGGCCGGCCCGCGACCTGACGGTCGTCTCGCTCGGCCCCGAACCGCTGGAGGTGCCCGGTGCCGTTTCTGCATGAACGCCTGCCCAACGGGCTGGAAGTAGTGGCCGAGACGAGCCCGGCGGCGGTCTCGACGAGCGTGGGCTTCTTCGTGGCCACCGGCGGCCGGGACGAGGGCCCCGGCATCGAGGGCGTCAGCCACTTCCTGGAACACATGGCCTTCAAGGGACCGCACGGCCTTTCGGCCGAGGAGATCAACCGCCGCTTCGACGCCATGGGAGCTGCCGCCAACGCCTTCACCAGTGAGGAAGACACGGTCTTTCATGCCGCGGTGCTGCCCCGCTTTCAAGAAGAGGCGGTCGAGCTCCTCGCCGGACTGATGCGACCGGAGCTGCGGGAGGAGGATTTCCAGACCGAGAAGCAGGTGATTCTCGAGGAAATCCGGATGTATGACGACCAGCCGCCCTTCGGAGCTGACGATCGCTGCAGGGCGTCGTTCTTCGGGTCTCATCCGCTGTCGGCCAGCGTGTTGGGCACGGTCGACTCGATCACCGCACTCGACGTCGAGGCGATGCGGGACTACCACCGGCGGCGGTATGCACCGGGTGGCATCGTGCTGGCCGCCAGCGGGGCGGTCGACTTCCCGGCCCTTGTCGAATCGGCCCGCCGGCTCTGCGGAGCCTGGGAGCCGGTTCCGGCCGTCGAACGGACGGTCTCCGGACGGCCTCGGGGCGCGGCCAACGCCGACATCGAGCGGATCGAGCGGCCGGCCGCCTCGCTCGGCTACATGGTGCGAATGACCGGCGGCCCGGCCGAGCCCGACGACGACCGCTGGCCGGCCGATCTCCTGGCGGCCGTCATGGGAGACAACACCGGCAGCCGCCTCTACTGGTCGCTGATCGACCCCGGCCTGGCGGACCAGGCAACGCTGGGCCACCACGACTTTCTCGACGCCGGCCTGTTCGTGACCCAGTTGTCGTGCGATCCGAAACAGACCGATGACCTGCTCGCCCGGGTCGTCGATGAATACGCCGCCGCCGGCCGCGACGGGATCACGGCTGCCGAGTTCGAGCGGGCGCGGAACAAGGTGGCCAGCCGCGTCGTGCTCGGCGGCGAGCGGCCGCGACGGCGGCTCTTCCACGTCGGCCTCGACTGGTCGCATGCCCGCCGCTATCAGTCGGTCGCCGAAAAGCTGGCCCTCGTCGAACGGGTCACGCTCGACGACATCCACCGTGTCCTGGCGGCCTGGCCCCTCGACGCCCCCGCCGCGACGGTGATCGCGGGGTCGTAGGAACGGATGGTGAGCGGCAGGTGATCGCTCGCGGGGGCGGCTCTCGCCCAACGGCCCGCCGTCCCCCCGGCTCGCGCCGG